>CAYSOQ010000171.1:0-3792 GCA_964432685.1 uncultured bacterium | reverse complement strand
TTCTCTTATCGGATTTGATTTTGAAAACTTTAAAAAGAAAGGGCCTTATTCCGGGGAATGATTGCCAGGGACCTCTTGCGGAGGTTTGCTCCCACCCTCAATCGACTTCGCGTGGCTGTAAAGTACCTTTATGATACCAGCGACTGGCATGGCAAAGAAGATTCCCCAGAAACCGTATATGGCCCCCCCGCACAGAATTGAGAAAATGATGATTGCCGGAGGAAGTTTTACATGCCTTCCAGTGAATAGAGGCGTAAATATATTGCTCTCGATGGAACTCACCAGGATAATGAGAACTATGATGGAAATCACTGTTTTTAAAATATTGGGAGAAGCAAAGGAGACGAAAATCCCCGGGATAATTCCCGCAAGTGCGCCATAATAGGGGATGAAGGCGGTTGCCCCCGTGAAAATGGCGATAAAAATGGAGTGTTTCACCTCGATGAACAAAATACCGAGAGACGTGAGTACGAAGACTGCGATACACACCAGGATCCTTCCCTTGAAGAATCCCTTCAGAACACCATCTATCTGGGTAAGTAGGTGGCGGTTTTTCTCAACTTTTTCCCTGCCAATAAATTGGGCAACAGATTCTACGACCTTTTCCCTGTTTATGAGGATGGAAAAGGAAAAGATGACCACGAGGAAGAGGTAGAAACCGTTGGATGCAACCCGCAGGGCTCCGGTGAGAAAACCTTTAAGGTAAGTCGCCAGGTGTGCATCGAGATCCTTCAGGAAATCTAGAAGCCATGAATAGTTTTCACCCATCTTTTCTACCAGGGTCTTGCTCTGCTCGATATAGAAGGGGAGATCCTTCACGAAAGATTGGACCTGGCCCGAGATGTAGGATCCGAGTTTTACCCCTACAGACACGACGAGGAGAATGGTGAACCCGTATATTATGGGTACGATAACCTTTCTTTTAAAACGTTTGCTCTCAAGTTTTCTCACTAAGGGATCGAGGAGATAGGCGATCAAAGCGGATAAGAGAAGGGTGACTGCCAGGGGTTTTGCAACGTAGAGGATAAAGATAAAAAATATGAGTGCAGCCCATAAGAAATGTGTTTTTTTCATATCGTAAAGTGTGGTGTTAGATGATGGCGGAGTTGCAGCGCGGACACGACTTCATCCCTTCCCCAACTTTGCAGCCACAAGAGGGGCATTTTTTTTTAGGCCGCCATGGTGCATATACGAAAATAATCGTTGCCAGGGCAACGATACCGAGGGTGATCAGTTTCATTTGCATATCGCTCATGGAGAACCCCCAAATTTAATTGTTGTTATCAATCTTTATTTTACTTAATTTTTTGAAAAATTGTAATTGAAGGTGGGGACCATGTTCCATTTTGTTAAGATAAGGGATAAAAAGTGAAAAGGAGATGGCCATGTCCCAGGAACTTCCTGAAATCGGGAAGATATCCCCCGAGATATTTTCTTCCATCATTCTCCCCCATCTAGGGTACCCGGGGGGGAAAGATGTGCTCGTTCCCCCCATGCACGGAGTCGATGTGGGTGTGATCGACCTGGGAGGTGGGAAAGTAATGGCCCTGACTACCGACCCCGTTTTCATCGTCCCGGAGTACGGGTTCGAGAGATCAGCCTGGTTTGCAGTTCACATACTCGCATCCGATGCGGCCACGTCGGGTCTGGCGCCTACCTACATGACAATAGATCTCACCCTGCCATTATCGATGACTTCAAATGAATTCAAAGACATGTGGATGATGATCCATTCAGAGTGCGAAAGGCTCGGGATCAGCATCATCTCAGGCCATACGGGTAGATATGAGGGGTGCGGATACCCCATGGTTGGTGGGGCAACCGTGATGAGTGTGGGGTCAAAGGAGAGGTATGTGACCCCCAGGGATGCCAGGGTTGGAGACAGGGTAATCGTTACGAAGGGAGCTGCAATCGAGGCGTCAGGTCTCTTTGCGGTGACCTTCCCCTCGCAAATCGCCGGAGCCTACGGGGAAGATTTCTCGAGGGAGAGCGAGAAACTCTTTTATGAGATGTCGGTGGTGGAGGATGCAATGACGGCAGTCGAGGCGGGAGTCCGTGACGATGGGGTAACTTCCATGCATGATGCCACCGAGTGTGGAGTGTGGGGAGGCCTATTCGAGGTCGCACGGGCCTCTAATGTGGGAATGGAGATTCACAAAGATGAGATAATCCTCCAGGAAGGGGTGCGGAAGATTTGCGAACTTTTTAGAATAGACCCGTACTCATCCATTAGTGAAGGGACACTTATCATCACTGTTAGGCCTCACAAATCCGGGGAGGTCCTCGCACGCTTATCCGGGAAGGGGATCATTGCCTCAGAGGTGGGAGAAGTGGTTCCAGAGGAAGAGGGGATCAATGTAACAGATGGAACGGGGCGTGCCACACTTTCCCACCCCCGGGTTGATCCTTTCTGGGAAGCCTTTGGAAAGGCGCTTTCTGAAGGGGCTAAGTGAATGGGGGGAGTAGCAAAGGATGCACTTGACCCCTCCACGTGGTGCCTCTACGTGATCACTGACTCGAGCCTTTCACGTGGGAAAACCCACGGGGACGTAGTGGAAAAGGCTCTGAGAGGAGGCGCTGATGCCATACAGGTAAGGGAAAAAGAGGCCGGTGCAATGGAACTTTTGTCACTTTCGAGAGATCTCAAAGTGATAACCGGAAAATATGGGAGGCCCCTCCTGGTGAATGACAGGATCGACGTAACAATCCTGGCAGGTGCACAGGGAGTTCACATCGGTTTCGATGATTTCGACTATGGGGAGGGCAGGAAACTGGTGGCTCCCCCGTTGATACTCGGCACCTCGGCAGGGAACCGGGAGGAGGTGGAAGAGGCGTTGAGGGCAGGGCCAGATTATATCGGGCTGGGCCCTATTTTTGAAGCAAGGGATACAAAGTCAGATGCGGGAAAACCAGTGGGGTTGGAATTTCTAGAGAAGATAAGAAAGATGACTGACATCCCCATAATAGCTATTGGGGGGATCAACCAGGAAAATGCTCATTCAGTAATCGCCGCGGGGGCCTCGGGGGTGGCTGTCATTTCGTCCGTAGTTGGCGCATCTGATATCGAATTAAGCGCCAGGAAGCTGAAAGAGCGCGTGTTGGAAGCGAGGGACAGGTACCGGGCTTGAATCTTCCGGGGAAAAACCACATCCTTATTTATTGGGGATGCAATCAATAATACGAGTGTACAATTGTAAAAACATTACGATCTCAGGGAGGAAGTTATGAAAGGTACGAAAAGGATTCTGGCTGTTCTAAATGACCTGTTGGCTGACGAGTTGACGGCAATTAGCCAATATTTTCTTCATGCGGAGATGTGCAGTGACTGGGGATACGGTAAGTTGTACGGAGCAGTGAAGGAACGCTCCATTGATGAGATGAAGCATGCAGAGAAGCTTGTAGAAAGGATCCTCTTTCTCGATGGGAAACCCGTGATGAGCAAGTTAAAGAAAATGGCTGTGGGAGACACCGTCGGTGCCCAGTTTAAACATGACCTTTCGGCGGAGATCGCAGCCAGGAAAGCATATAACGCGGCAATCAAGGAGGCTACTGAAAGTGGCGATAATGGAACCAAGGTGATCCTCGAGGCCATTCTTCAGGATGAGGAAAGACACGTAGACTGGCTCGAGGTCCAGCTTGACCAGATAAAACAGGTGGGGCTGGAAAATTATCTCGCGGCACAGATCGTCGAGGAGTAATTTGCCATTTCAATCCTTTCGCGCAAGGTTACTCGTTACAGTCTGACGGCTACGAAGGGCTTCCCAATCAATTTATTCTCTATCTTGGATTGTG
>CAYSOQ010000170.1:0-3814 GCA_964432685.1 uncultured bacterium | reverse complement strand
ATCTTTTCCCGGGCAAAGGAAAACTTTACAAGGGGCGTCCTCCCCACGGCGCGTTTCTCACAACCTACGTGAACGACTCGGCTCTGAGCGCAATGAATGCTGGTACTGCCATGGGTCCCGGGGCAATATTGGTGAAGGAAAACTACAAGCCCACGAAGGAACTGGCTGCAGTGACAGTCATGTATAAAGTAACGGGCTTCAACCCCGCCGCGAATGACTGGTTCTGGGCAAAGTACGCTCCTGACGGCAAGGTGCTGAAATCTGGTAAGGTGGGCGGCTGCATCAACTGCCATGGTGCGAAGAAAGCAAACGATTATATCTTCACCAAGGACTTTGTAAAATAGACTTTAACTCCACCCGGGAGGGTTAATCCCTCCCGGGGCCTTCTTGAACACGTAAGTCCCCAAAGGTTCGGGTAACCTTGCACTTCCCGGGGTCTCATTGTATAATTTCTTCCTGTTTAAAATGTGGTGAGTGTAGCTCAATGGTAGAGCACCCGGCTGTGGCCCAGGTGGCTGTGGGTTCGATCCCCATCACTCACCCCATTTCTCCTCACATGTAAAGGTTTCTCGAGGACCTGAAAAATCTGCGAAACCTTTGGTGTTCTTGAAACCTGTCATGGATGATGCTTCTTGAAGAAAAGAGGGAAAAACATTCTCCACCTGGAAATCATGAGGATTATGATGGAAGGCGAGGGATGTTCCCTGTGTGTACTCGAAACAAAAGAGGTGGATAGATACCTGGGCGGACTTCTCTATGAACATGTGAATGAACGGGGCATTCGAAAAGACCTGGTTGAATCGAGAGGGTTTTGCCCCCGCCATGGCCATCTTCTGGCTGCCATGAGCGACGGCACAGGGGTGGCGATACTGTACAAGGACCAGTTGCAGTTATTTTCTTCATTCCTCGAGAGTCTGAAACCCGAAGACTCAAGAAAAAGCCTCCCTCGGAAATGGACAGTTCCCGGGAGGTGCCCTGCATGTGTATACCAGGACAATACCCGGAACCGGTTTATGAAAAATTTCCTCGAAGTAATTTCCCTGCCTGAGGGAATGGATGCATTTTCAGGAAGTAAAGGGTTGTGTGTTCCCCATTTCCTGATGGTACTTTCGAATCCCGGTAAAGAAGAAGCGTTGAGAGAACTTATTCCAGCAGTAAGAGAAAAGTTTTCTCACCTGATTGACGAAGTGAAGGAGTTTATCAGGAAGCAGGATTTCCGCTATGGGAATGACGACTTCGGGAAAGAACGCGATGCCTGGAGGAGAGCCCTGGAGATGATGGTGGGGGGGGAAGATCTTTTCTAGGAGCGCCTTTAATCCTGAAATAGAAGGCAGTGAGAATCACGATGGTGATTACATCAAAGAGGGAGAATATTCCCCTCTCACCAGGTGCCTTCATGGTAGCAACCTGCTCGAGGAGGGGGGCTCCGGTTGCCCAACCAGGAACCAGACTGATAAGGAGAAACAGAACGGGTATGACCCTGTAGATAGAAAGTCTGGCAAACATTTTATTTATCCTTCCTCTTTTCATATTTTATTCGATGCCAAGTGAATGAAAAAGGTTCGTGACGAAGGAAAGGACCCGGCAGGTTATTCCCATGGCAGGCTTCCTTATGTCCGGGTAGTCCGTTAAGAAAAAAGGGTTTTCAGGAGAGATAATCTAAGTTGATTACCTCCATGCGGTGATGTGTCCCGGGGTGAGTGGGTTCATATACGGGATGTACTCCGTATGAGAAGGAGAGACGGCGGCACGTCGATTTCCTTTCTCTTTTTTCCAGGAGGGCAACCCCTTAAGCTCTCTTCCCTCTAAGTGATGGGAGGGGAAAAACATTTAGTGTATACTTGGTAGCTGGGTGTCCAGGGGTAACCTTACTATCCAGGAAAAGGAGAAGGAGATGGTATACAGGATCGGGTTCGCCGGGACGGATGGGAGAACCTTATTGAGCGCACTTGAGACCTCGAAGGCGAAAAGCGAGAGATCCCAGGGTGAAACGCGAGGTGTCGTGATCAGGGGTACCCCCAGCATGCCTGAATTTTCGAGGTTGATGAACTGGCCGATAGACTTCATCCCAACTGAAGACAACTCTTTGGAATCCTATTCAAGAGTGATAGTTGAGTCATTGAAAGAGGGTGCTGTTGACTGCATTCTCCCGATGCCGGAGGCGCTCCTTTTCGAGGGGCTAGTAGATAAGGTGAACAATGCTTCGCCCGGGCTGGGTGACCGCGTGGCGGGCCTTACCCGGGAGGGGGCTTTCATCGAAGCCGACAAGATAAAGTGTAAAGAGTTTTGCGCCGAAAATGGAATTCCCGTGGCCGACGAATGGAAGAATGTGGACGGGAGGGATTATGAGGCAGTGTTGAATATTTGCCTTGATTATTTCGACCGTTTCGGCGGTGCCGCACTGAAATATCCTTACAGCGCTGGAGGTAAGGGAGCCCGTGTCATCAGGAGTCCCTGGGAGATAAGGGAGGTCTACGACACATTGATGCGAGATTACAAAGATAACTACAGGAAGTTACACGGAAAGAAAAAACCCTGGCCCCTCTTGATCGAGTCACTCATGTCGGGGGTGGAAATCAGTTTTACGGTCCTCGTGGACCGGGAAGGCCATTTCCAGATACTTCCCACCGCAATGGATTACCCGGAGCGGTATGCCGGCCCTTCAGGAAAGGATAATCCCATAACCGGCGGTATGGGATCGGTTTCCCCCCACCCGATGGAGACGGGAGAACTCATCTCGATGGCTGCCGGGGAAATAGTAAGGCCTCTGGTGGCCGGCATGGAGAAAATGGGGATAATGAGGCCCTGTGTCCTATACCCGGGATGTTTCATATCTCTGGGAGGCAACATGCGCCCGAGGAGGATCAGGGTATCGGAGATCAACATCCGGCCCGGGGAACCTGAGTTTCAGCCGGTGGTGCGCCGATTGAGGAACCTGGGCCACCTGGTAAGAGCCATGTTCGATGGAACCCTGAATGAGGTGACACCAGAAGTGAGGGAAGACCAGGTTTCCATATGCCTGGCTCTCGTAACAGGGCCGGGCGGGCCGAAGGGACAAAAAGGATATCCCTGGTCGTGCACTATCAATGAACCCCTCGAGATCGATATGGAGTATTTCAGGAAAAAGGGGATCCAGATAATCCCCTCGGCACTTTCATGGGATAGGGAAGAGAAAATATTCAAATCAGATGGAACGAGGGTTGCCTACCTTAACGGAAACGCGACTGTGAAAGGTGATGGATCTTTGAAGGAAAGGTCAGACGTGGCAGAAAGGCTGAGAAACAAGCTGATAAAGGCCTATGACAATGGAAAAATCAGGGTGGTCCCCCGGGAAAACGGTGAGGGTAACAGGCTGGATTTAAGGAGAGATGTAGGTTCCCAGTACCACACTGCCGAAGAGACCTTTCCCCTCTGAAATATCTTGAGGGTTAACAGTTAGTCACCCTGGCATCTATCACATTTTTAACCTATTGATATTCACATGCATAACCACTCATAACTGTTTCTTTTCCATTTTAGGATCCCTGCGGAAATGGGATCTTACATGGTAGAATAAGAAAACAAATGCTGGGAGCAACGGACGAAAAGTCCGTTATTATGGCAGAAATGGGTAGGGCAGGAGCGAAGGCAGTGTGTGCGGGGGGGTGTGGCTCTCGAGCTGGCCGCAGTGCGGGGCGAGCCATCCAACGCCGACGCGATCCCCAACCGACACGCCGGTGACGCCCGCTCCGAGCGCCTCGACGCCGGCCACCACCTGACTCCCCGGTACGCGCGCGCGCGCACACGACACTGCCCGCTCTACCCCACGTGCTGG
>CAYSOQ010000169.1:0-3818 GCA_964432685.1 uncultured bacterium | reverse complement strand
CGATACTAAGACGAGGGGAATTGTGAGGGAGCTCTGCTTCAGGGGAATGGGGGAAGGATGGAAGTACCTCATCCTCCTTTTTCTCCTCTTTTTCTTCGCGGAAAATTGTTCCTCCCCGGCAAACGAACGCTTCCACCCGTCCGGGGTAAACAGCGATTTCTCATTCTCCGGGAAGAGTTTCAACGAGTATGCCGCCTATTCCAGGAAGATGATCGAGGAGGCCCGAACCGATCTGGACGAAATAAACAGGGAGACCATCGTAGACGGGAACTCCCCCCTTGCCCTTACGCCCACAAAGAACTGTTCTCCTGGAAAATCACACCCCTACGCCCGGGGAATCCTCCTGTCACACGGACTAACCGATTCCCCCTACACAATGAAGAGGCTTGCACAATTTTTCAGGAAGGAGTGTTTTTTCGTTGAGGTACTCCTCCTTCCCGGGCACGGGACAAGGCCGGGAGACCTCCTTGAAGTCACCTGGGAAGAATGGGGAAAAGCGTTCTCCTTCGGGGTAGACGCGCTCAAGGAGAATGCTGATGAGGTCTACCTCGGAGGGTTCTCTACAGGGGCCACTCTGAGCGTCCACCACGCGATGAAAGACGATAGCATTCGGGGACTCTTTCTTTTCTCCCCTGCACTTAAGATCACGGGTAAGGCTCGCTTCGCCTGCTGGCTCTCTTCCCTTGGGAGAGTCTTCCCGCGGCTAAGGTGGCTCGGGCACCTGCAGCCTGATATCAACCCTTTCAAATACCAATCATTTTCAGCAAACGCCGCCTGCCAGATATATCACCTCACGAAGGCCATCGAAGGTACTATGGGCCTCTCCCCTTTACACACCCCCATGTTCATTGCAGCTAGCGAAGACGATACAACTGTGGAGATCGAGGGGACCATGCGCTTTTTCTCGTCAGCGATATCCAGGAAAAAGAGGATGATCCTCTACGGGAGGGAAGACCACCAGGTCCCGGAGGGAGTAACCCTGGTTAAGAGCCGGATGCCGGACACGAAGATATCAAGTTCTTCACACATGGCGATCGTTCTTCCACCGGAGGATCCTTTCTTTGGGGAGAGGGGAAAGAGCCCCATCTGTACCCACTACTTCGGGAAGGACGATGAAGCCTACTTTCGATGCATGAACGGGACGGAGGATATCCTCGGGGAAACCATCCCCGAGTTCATGAGCCGGGGCGTGGTAAGACGCCTCAGCTATAACCCGTTTTTCGACAGCCTTCTGGGTGACATGAAAGATTTTATATCGAGAATCGAGTAATTCACTATCAAACACGTAGATATTTACCCTCATATCATTATTAGATCATCCCTAAATATTCTGCCCGAATAATCCGAAAGAAATGATAAGTAAGTCCCACGGGGGAGCTTGCGTGTTATGAAGATCCGGGACGAACATAGAGTTCTCTTTTACTCACTGGTTGCCAGCAACCTCGTGTTCATCACGAATGCTGCAATGGAAAGCTTTTTTTTCCATAAGAAGTCTTTCTGGAATTCGTACATCTTAGACGTATCTTCCTTCGACGTTTTTCTCCGCACCATCATCTTTGCAATCTTCGTCCTTTACGGGATCGCAACCTCCCAGATCATCAAGAAGCGGATCCTGTGGGGGGAGAAACTCCTCCAGAGCAAGGTGAAGATGCAGGCTCTCATCGACGCCTTTCCGGACCTCCTATTCAGGATCAGGCGGGATGGAAGGATCCTCGAAATCGTTTCCTCCAGCGAGGGGACACCCCTCCCATCATCGGATCAGATCCTTGGTAAGAACATAAAGGATTTTCTCCCTGAAAAGCAGGTAGAGGAATCCATGGCATCCATCTACAAGACCTTGAAATCCAGGAAGATTCAGTTTCTTGAGAATAATCTCCTTCTTATGGGAAAAAAGAGACACTACGAAGCGAGGGTGGTTCCCTCGGGGAAAAACGAGGTCCTGACTATCATCCGGGATATTACTGACAAGAAAGAACTGGAAGAGAAATTACGGTTCCTCTCGTTAAGGGATGAGCTCACAGGCCTATACAACCGCCGGGGGTTTTTCCTCCTATCCCAGCAGCAGCAGAAACTTGCAGAGAGGGACGGGAATGAAATGTCACTACTCTTCGTAGATCTCGATGGATTGAAGGAAATCAACGATACATTCGGTCACAAGGAGGGGGACAGGCTCCTCGTACATACTGCCAACCTTCTACAGGATACCTTCCGTGAATCCGACGTAATCGCTCGCCTTGGGGGAGACGAGTTCGTAGTCCTTCTCATCGATTCCTCGGGGCAGGCTGTGGAAACCCTCATCTCCCACCGCCTGGAAAAAAACCTCGAGGGAATAAACGGACGGTCAGACTGGAAGTATGAACTATCACTCAGTTACGGGATCTCCCACTACGAACCAACACATCCCAGGACCATCGATGAACTCCTCTTTCTTGCAGACGAGAACATGTACACATACAAGAAATCGAAGCAAGACGAAGGCGCTCACATTTCGTAACCACACCGGTTACACCCCACATTTCTCTTTTTCCCCAGGCAATGTGAATGTAATGAGAATAACGAGGTGACGACTATGCTACATTGAAACAATAAGCCTCCATTTACACCGGAAGAATGTGAAGCCGCCAATAAAAATGTTAATCGAAAGATCCAGGTCTGCCCCCTCCTATATATTTATTTGTATTTTCGTCTTTTTTATTCTCCATCTCCTCACTCCCGCCACCCTTCATGGGGAGAATAGGGGAGGCCCAGGTGAAGGGAAACCCGTGGAGCTTGCAGTCCTTGAGCATCACTATTTCGAGAGCGTAATTTCGGGGTGGCGCTACTTCCAGACGAGTTATGCGAAGGATGGCACGGCATGCGTCCACTGCCACAGGGACCACGACGACATAAAGTTGTGGGCAGGTGCCTACCCGAAAGTGGAGCCCTTCGACGGGACCCCCTACGAGGTAAAGACCCTGGGAAAGGTCGTATCAGAGGCTCTTGAAAAACACACCGATCTCGATGAATCGGGAAGAGTCGCCATGGTGCCGGATATCGTATCGTACATCTTCTTCCGGGGGTTCGGCACATTCATACGGCCAGGAAGGTCAGAATCCTTCTCACCTCCCTCCCTGGACATGGAACTCCTTACGGAATCTTATCTTCGAGGAAAGGCCTCTTTCCCCCAAACCTGCGGGAATTGCCACGGGAATACCTTCTCCCCCGAAGGAGTGGGGAAAAAGCTTATGGTAGAAGCATCCACACGATTTCCCCATTTCGTTCATGAAAAAAACAGGGTACTTTCTCTCGAATCCTTCCTCAGGTCTCACAGTGAGGATAAGGGAGTTAGCCTTTCAAATCCTTCGGTCACCGATCTCTGCGCGTACCTGAGGCGGGAAGCCAGCGGGATGTCAATTCATCCCGGTAAGTTATAGATTAATTTTCAGGGAGGATGCCATGATTAAGAAGAGGGTAAGGAGAGGGAAATATTCATTTTTATTCATTTCATCTGCACTGGTCATCGCTATTCAACTCATTTTCTCTCCTTTACAGACCATGGGGAAAGAGAAGAAGGAAACGAGAATTGTTGGACAGGCCGTATCTGCTAACGGAGCACCCCTGACAGGCATAATCGCCCTGGAAACAGGGAGACTCTACAGCAAGGAATACAGGTACGGAGGATTAATCGACAGTAAAGGGAAATTCGCAGTTGTCCTGACCTCAGGGGGAGACTATGGTGTTCACATCTACGCGACAGGGCATATCTATTTCCCCGTGGGTGTGAAAATCAAGGAAGGGATAGACAACGTTTTCAACTTCAAATCGCCCCCTAACCAGGC
>CAYSOQ010000168.1:0-3831 GCA_964432685.1 uncultured bacterium | reverse complement strand
CGTTTCCGCACCCGCACCCTGTGGGCGTCATAGTAGAGCTCTACGGACGCCACGGGAACATGATCCTGACGGAAGAGGAAGGTACCATCATCAATGCCCTCCAGATCGTTCCAACCCGGACCTCCTCTGTAAGGGCCGTAGTTTCCGGCGAAGCCTACTCCCCTCTACCTCCCCCTGGAAAGACTTTTCTCCCACACGTTACGGAGGAGGTGTGCCGGGAGATTCTGAGAGAACCATGGGAAAATCTAGGAGAGGGGATAAACCGTTCCATTCATGGGATCAGCCGGGAAATTCTTTCACAGGTTGACTTCCGGGGAATTTCCAACCCCTCTGAACTCCTGGAGAAATTTCATCTGATCAAGGAGAAGTACCGGGAGGGTTCCTACGGAGTTGCCATAAGAGAGCGCTCAAGAGGCTTTCCGGGGAGGGAACTCCTTCCCATCCTCGATACGAATATGGTTCCTGGCGACATCAACCTTATCGACTCTCCCTCCGAGGCAGCAGACGAATTCTTTTTCCGATCATTCATGGAGGAGCAGGTCCTCACAGGGAAGAACCGTTTGGGTAGAGCAGTGAGGAAAATTCTCAAGAAGGTTGAGCGCAGGAGGGGGAAAGTAAGGGAAGATATTGCGAAGCTGGAAGTGATGAACAGGTACGGAAAACTGGGAGAGCTCCTGAAACAGTCCCTCCATTCCGTCCGAAAGGGGCAGAGAGAATGCACCTCCCTCGACTATTCAGTATCACCCCCTCAAAGGATCGTCATCGATCTCGACCCCTCCCTCTCCCCTGTTTTGAACATGAAGCGCTATTTCCGCCTCTACAGGAAGGGACGTAAAGGAATACAGATAAAAAAGAAAATGCTTCCCTCAATCGAGCAGGAAATCGAATACCTTCACTCTTCTCTCTTCTATCTCGAAGAGTCGAAAAGAATTGAGGAACTGGATGCCCTCGAGGGTGAATTGAAGGAGTCGGGGCTCCTCAAGGAAAGAAAAAAACCTCCAAAAAAGGGTGGGAAGAAGAGGAGGGATACCCCTCGCCCACCTTCAATGAATGTAGAGAAGATGATCATCGAAGACTTCACTGTCTACGCGGGGAAAAACAATCTGGGGAACGACCATATCATCAAAAATCTCTCCTCCCCCGGTGATATATGGCTCCATGCAAAAAAGTACCCAGGCAGCCATATCCTCATAAAAAGGGGAGGAACGGTGGATATCCCGGAAACAACCATCTACGCATGCGGAAGGGAAGCCGCACGAAGAAGCAGGGGAGCTTCAGAGAAAAAACTAGAAATTTACGTGGTAGATGCGAAAGAGGTAAAAAAGATACCTGGCAAGAAGCCGGGCCTCGTCCGGGTCGGCCGCCACAAAACCATAATGGTAGACCTGTAGCGATAAGACCATCCGCAGGGTGGGATCCCTCAATCCCCTCTGAGAAAACGATTCGTGATTGGCATTCTTCTATCCTTGCCCAACCCCCTCTGGGTGATTTTAACACCAGGAGGGGCCTGTCTCCTCTTGTACTCGTTCCTGTCGACCATCTGGATTACCTTTGTAACGAGAGCCCTGGAAAATCCCCTTGACGTGATCTCTTTCAAGCTTAAATCATCTTCTATATACCCTGAGAGGATAGGGTCCAGAATTGAATAATCAGGAAGGGAATCACTATCTTTCTGTCCCGGTCTAAGTTCGGCCGAGGGGGGTTTCGTGAGAACCCTCTCTGGAATCACCGGCTCTCCCATACTCTCGTTGAAGTATCTCGAAAGGCGATACACCATCGTCTTGTACACATCCTTCAAAACGGCAAATCCCCCCGCCATGTCACCGTAAAGGGTCGCATACCCCACGCTCATTTCGCTCTTGTTCCCTGTGGTGAGGACAAGGTACCCGAACTTATTAGAGATTGCCATGAGGATCATCCCCCGGATTCTCGCCTGAAGATTCTCTTCTGTCACATCTTCCTTCCGTCCCTCGAAAAGCGTGTGCAGCCCTTCCAGGTATTTTTCAAAGATACTTCCGATGTGAATCGTGTGAAAACTTATCCCAAGATTTTTCGAGAGCTCAAGGGCATCGACCATACTCTCCCTGGAACTGAGATGGGATGGAAGGGAGACACCTACTACATTCCCTTTTCCCAGGGCCTCCGACGCAACACACGCCACAATGGAAGAATCAATCCCGCCCGAGAGGCCGATCACCACCTTTTTGAAGCCGTTTTTTATCACGTAATCTCTAGTACCCGTGACTAAGGCTTTGAACATTTCTTCCTCGAGGGCCGGCGGGGATACTATTCCTGCCACTCGAATCTTCCTCGTCCTGCGTACCCTCTTACCGGGAGAAATTTTCACAACCCTCACGGCTCCATCTCTCTGATGGCTCCCCTCCTCCTCTCGAAAGCGCGGGTCGTGTAAACGTTCTCGAAGAATGGGGTCTTTCTCTATAGTGTGGACAGAGAAGTGTTCCTCAAAAAAAGGAAGCCTCCCCTCCACTTCCCCCCTGCCGTTGACAAAAAGGCTGCACCCGTCAAAAACGAGCTCATCCTGCCCTCCCGTCATATTGCAGTAAACGAAATAAGTCCGTGTATCAGAAGCCCTGGTGGAGATCATCTGTTCCCGTTCCCTCCATTTCCCGTGATGGTAGGGTGACGCTGACAGGTTCACGATGATCTCTGCCCCGGCGGCAACTTCCTCAACATGGGGGCCGTCCGGATACCATATGTCTTCGCAAATGGTTACCCCCACCTTCACACCGTTCAAATCAATTACGAGGGATTCTAAACCTCTTGAAAAATAACGGAACTCATCGAACACACCATAATTGGGGAGAAAAACCTTATCGTAACAGGCCCGGACTCTGCCGTCGCAAATAACCGCGGCTGAGTTGAAAATAGCCTCTTCTTTCCTCACGAAGCCAACGACCGCGCAGATCCCCCCTGTTTCCCTCACGATCCTTTTAAGAGCCCTTTCATTTTCCCTTAAAAAATCGGGTCTTAAAAGAAGATCCTCGGGGGGGTAACCTGGCAGGACCAGTTCGGGGAAAACAACCAGGTGTGCTCCTTCCCTCTTAGCCCTTTTGAGATACTCCAATACTTTTTCAGTATTGTTCTTGAAATCCCCGACGGTAGGGTTAAGTTGCCCCACCCCCAGGACGATGCGTTCCATATGGGCCTCCAGACTTATTGAAACCGTTGACCTATTATTTTTTAAACTGGGAGAAAAGGCAAGGATGATGACCGGCCCGCTTATGTTCTCAAGTGGTCACGGGAGCCCTCACGGTAAAAGTTGGCATCCACATCATAATGGTTACCCTGAACTTGAACCCCCGCTTACGAATAATTTATTTAAGATCGGAAAAGTGGAATCTGGAGACACTTAAATGTCTCTAACGATGAGAGAAATGTTTCTTGCTGTTGCATCCGATCCGGGTGCAAGGCCTGGATAATTATGGTATAGAGGGATACTTCGTCAATCGAAGGAGCGGCAATCAACCATGAGTGACCACGGAGAACTGTACAATAGAGATTACGTACTCCTCAATGTCTCAAACTTTCTCTACTCTCTTTTCGCTACGATCTTCATCTTCATGCCAGCGTTCCTTGACAGCATAGGGATTTCTCCATCGCGGATCGGGTTCATTATGGCTACGGGAACACTCGTTTCCGTTGCCTTCAAACCACTGGGAGGTTGGCTCGCAGACAGAACAAGAAAAACCTTTTTCATTGTTGGAGGCGCCCTCATCGCTTCGCTCGCCACCTTTCCCTGGTTTACAGTTCACCACCCTTCGCCCATGCTCTATCTCTACCGTATTTTCCAGGGAGTGGGGTACTCCTTCT
>CAYSOQ010000167.1:0-3872 GCA_964432685.1 uncultured bacterium | reverse complement strand
TCCTGGAGAGAATTTCCCTGTATTTTTCTTCCGCGTCATGGTGGTGTCCCTCCTTCTCGAGTCTCTCAGCCTCCCTGAGTTCCGAATCATTTCCAGGGTCAAAAGCCAGGCCAGTCATACTGCTTTCTTCCCTCTCGGAATAGGTTTCGCCCCTGTCTTTTGTTGAGGAGGATGGAATCTCGATGAGGGTGATCTTATTGGATTCCTTTATTGCGCGAAACTCGGAATAAAGGAGGAGGAGCACCATGAGGAGCAAAAGAAGCATTACGGGGACGAAGCTCTCCCTCAAAATGTTCAACCTTGAAGGCTTCTTTCCTGGATCTATATTATTTTCCTGTTCCATAGAGGAGTTTCCTAAGTCCCACCATGTTTGCGTTCTGAATTTCGAGGCCTGGCCGCGCATTTGCCTCTAGAAGCACTGGGCCGACCTTTGAGACGGCGATATCCACGCCCAGGTATTTGAGTGGGAGTGCACGGGAAGTTTCCCTGCTTATCTCTAAGACCTCTTTCCAGAAGGGGATCTTGAAGCCCAGGAGAGGGGTCCCCGTGTCCGGGTGAGTTGAAACCGAGCGCCCTCTGTGGATTCCGTGGGTGGTTAACCCTTTTTGAAGGTCAAGGCCAAGCCCCAGGGCTCCCTGGTGGAGATTAGCCCGTCCTTTCGATATCTCTGTGGGTACTCTCGCCATAGAAAGGATTGGCCTGTTCTCGCAGAGGATGATTCGTATGTCTGCGAGCCCATTACTGCTCAACTCGTCCATGGCAGGGTGGTTTCCGACCCGTTCTTCCACTATGGCCGTATCCTTCAAACCGAATGAGTAAACACCGAAAATTATGTCAGCTGCCACTTTTTTTATTTCCCCCGGACTATATGTCTGGCCCCCTGTTCGAACATAGAGCCCCTTTTCCCTGCCGGTTATCACTGTCACACCTCCTCCCTGTTTCCCCCGGGAAGGTTTGATGACAAATTCGGGATAGGAAGCGAGGTCTTTATCCAGATTCCGGATTTCATAGAAGTAGTCGTACACCCTGAAAGTTATGGGCATGGGTATCCCAAGTGGTGTAAGCAGCTCCTTCGTGAGAATCTTGTTGTCTGCCAGGGGAAAATGGGACCTCTGGTTGTATCGGTAAACGTATAGAAGGTTTCTCTGGTTGATGGACAGGAGATCACCAACCCGGTTCGTAAACGATTTTATGCGTCCTATGAAAGTCAAAAGTGGCTTATCCTCCGTCAGTGGTACCAAATATTATCCGCCTGAACCTGACAAACTCCGATGTTCTTATTCCGATCCATTTCCCGATCCAGAGGTTGAGGCCTATCACCGCGAAGAGAAGCTCGGGGAATGCGAGAATCAGGTTCTGGAGGAAAAGGGAATCCATCACCAGGTAGCAGGCCGAAACAGCCAGGAGGGTTGTAAAAAATATGGTGGAAGCCCGGAGAAAGCCCTGTTCGGCTTCCATGATCGCAAAGCGTTCTGCCGTGATGGCGAGAACTGCGATGGGAAACAGGGTGATGTGGGCGATCTGGAATAACCTGAAATGAACCCCCACAACAGTCACGGTCATCATGGAGATCACCACGGTTGTGAGCATAATAGCCATCTTCGGGGAATGGAGAAGTCCCAGCCCTTCGAGCCCTTTCCCAACGAGGTAGGAGAGGAAGATGATCAGGATAAACCCTATGATTCCCCATAGAAGGCCCGTGTCCCGCGATGCAGCTGCAATCAGTACGGGGAGGAAGGTCCCGAAGGTTTCAAGGCCTACCACGTTTCTTAAGACGACGATTACGAATGCTCCCAGGGGTATCATCAATATGATCTTGAGGAGGTTCTGTGAGATCCCCACCCTCTCAAATATCCCGTAGAGGTTGAGAATGTTAAAGGGCGTAGCGCTCATCTTCGAAAGGCCCCTCTGCTTCGCCATGAGGGTCCTCTTACCCCTGAAATTGTATTGGAAATTTATATCTGAAGTGTGCTTGAACAGGTAGAGGTCCCCGTAATAGAGTGTGAGGTAGTTTCCAGGAATCTCGGCAAAGTGATCATTTATCGTATCGAATGGGACCCAGTATCCGTTAACGTATACCTCCAACCACTGGTGGCTCACCCTCTTCACACCCCGTTTCATGATCACCCCTCCCACGAGCCTGGAGGGGATGTTGAGTTTCCGGGTAAGTGCGGCGAAAAGGCGGCTTTTTCCGTTACAGCTTGCCTCCCCGAGTTTGAGTGCAGTCAGCGCATCGGTGTATCCTGCAAATTTTCGATTGGGAAAGTTGTCCATAAGGTCCCGGTGGATTGTAAACAGGGCATGATAGAGGGTTTTCGGTTTCTCAGGGAATAGCTCTCCCAGTTTTTTTTCGATTAGGGGGTCATGGACCTGGATGCCCTTTTCCGCCTCCAGATATTTTTCCATGGGTTCTGGATAGGACTCCGGTATCTCCAGGTCCGGGGGTATTGTGTAACGAAGGTGTTTTCCCTCCACGGAGTAGGAGTATCGGATGAAATGGTGCCCCTCCATGTTGTTTGCCTTCCAGGTTGCGATCCTGTTGAGTGAGTCAGACTCGATGGTAAATGAGAAATTTTCTGCCGCATTTTCCTCTTCTGAGATCGTCTGCCGGTTGTCCGTGGCGGGCAGGTAGGTTGTGATGGAAATATCTTCCCCGTTTCCGTTTACCTCCATGGCTTCATCAATGCGGTAGACGACCACAGGGGTAAGATCAGATATCTTGTAATCGAGAAGATTGATCTTGTACCCGATGATAAGAAGTGGGGAAAGGATAGATAGGGTGAGGATCAGGATGAAATAAATGCGCGTTTTTTGCATGAGACTCCTATCTTCCTTCGAATGGAGGTTAGCAGGACCTATTCCTTGTTTATCGAAAAAAAGTAATTACTCTACCTGGATGAACCTATTCTCTCCTTCTAATAATCCTTTTCCTCCAATCAAATAATAGCACACAATAGTTAAAGATGGGAAAATATTCCCAAAAGTTTCATAAAGAGGAGAATTATTGTCTCAGCATGTGAAATTCCCGGATAGTGAATGAACAAGAGGAAACATAGTTAATTTATATTGGGGAAAGAAAAAAGCCGCACATCCGAAAATGCGCGGCTTTCTTTGCCTAATAGGAGATGTTATTTAATAAACTCTCTTTCTCCGACTTAATCCCACGAGTCCCAGGAGCCCGCCTGCAAGGAGTAGAAGCGTTGAAGGTTCGGGAACCGATGCGGGGCTGCTCACAAAGACCTGCGTCCCGATGTAGGGGAAATGGGAACCAAATCCCCCTTCGATATCGAAGAGGCGTGCGAACTGACGTAAATCCAACTTTTTTGAATCTAACAGCCTTGCGATCAACTCAAGGTCGAAATCCTCGGAATCGAGTAATCCAGAGAGAAACTCAATGCCGTAAGGTGTGGAAAAGAGATCCGGTAAAAACATGTTGGAAGCGGAACCGACTACCAGCCTGTTATCGTACTGGGTCATGGTCCTGAAGCCGTAGGTGAAGATGGAGTCGAAGCCGTTGTCCTCGAGGATCTTCCAGTTTGAGCCGTCCTCCGTGTACCATATCTGCCCGCGGCCGTCTAAGGGAACGTCTGTCCCGATGAGCTGATCGAGCCAGCTGTTGGGCTTGTTCGTGTTAAATGTTCCCAGGTAGAGCACGCCGCCCACTTCCTGGGAGGACCAGCTGTAGGCGTTGGCAGATGAGCCGCCCATAGCGGGGTACTCCGTGCCGAACCCATCGAGGGTGACCACGTTCCATGAAGTTGGATCTGAGGGGTTCGTCGTTTCCAGCAGGCTGAAGCCTCCAGTGTAATTTACTGTCCCGAGTAAAAATTTACCGTTGTAATGAATGAGCTGCATTACCCCGGAATCGCCAT
>CAYSOQ010000166.1:0-3893 GCA_964432685.1 uncultured bacterium | reverse complement strand
CGCGCCGTGGGGAGGACGCCCCTTGTAAAGTTTTCCTTTGCCCGGGAAAAGATCCCAGTTGTGGTAGTCATTCCCCTTCGTCACATATGAGAAGACCGAGGGGCCATCCGCCGGGGGGAGTACTCCTTCGCTTTTCGAAGATTTTGGAGCAACTGCACAGGCAGAAAATACCAGGACAAGGATTAATACGAGATAAACCGATAGCCATTTCTTCATGTTCCCTACCTCCTGTTAAAATGGTGTTTGAATAGTAGCATTTTGTCGAAAAATACCGATCATTCTTACTCGAACTAACGATGATAAGTTTTATTTCACAGGGGAATAATTTAATGTATATGTTCCATTGTATACTGTTGTAAATAGAGGCGTAGAAAAAATTCAGCGAGGGAACCATGAAATATGGTGAAAATGAGATCCAGAACTCGAACCTGGAACCGTGGGACAATCCCTGCCCGGATCGGAACTATACCATAGAAATATCCTTTCCTGAGTTTTCCTGCCGCTGTCCACGCTCCGGGTATCCCGACTATGCCACCATCAGGATCCATTACATCCCTGGCGATAAAGTGGTGGAACTCAAGTCATTAAAACTGTATCTCAACTCCTATAGAGACAGGTACATATCCCACGAAGAATCTACAAACAGTATCTATGATGACCTCTCAAAGCTTTTGAAGCCCAGGAAACTTGTTGTCACAGGCGATTTTAGTCCCAGGGGAAATGTAAAAACAGTCATACGTGTCGCATCAGATCAGGCAGGAACGGATATCGATATGGATCTGGACATGGAATAGAGCAATTCCTGATTCCCAGGAAAAGCAACGGCAATATGCAATATAAATCCTAAATTCTAAGCGCGAAACTCTAAACAAGCTCGAAACACTAAACTCTAAACTCGAAACAAATCATAAATTCGAAATACAAATGTTCAAAACAACTTCAAATACTTTGTCTGCTTTTATTTTGAATTTTGGTGATTAGAGTTTGTTTAGGATTTCGTATTTCGTGCTTAAGATTTATCCTTAACTGGGAAAAGTTGTAATAAAAAGGCGGGCATATGTGCCCGCCTTTTGTCTTTTATCATTCATTTACGTTTACAGGTGAGGGTTCTTATCCATCTCCTTGAGCCTGAGCCAGCGCCTGTCCACTTCCTCCTGAATGTCTACGAGTACATCTTTACAATCAGGTTTGAAGAGGTGTTTGGTCTTCCCCATATGTTTGAGCCACTCGGTTACAGGGACCTTCCCCACCTTCTTCTCCTCAGGGTTGTAGGTGATGTTGGTGATCCCGTTGTCTATCTCGTAGAGGGGGAAGAAGCAGGAGTCCACCGACGCCTGGATGATCTCCATTGACATGCGCTCCTCCGTCCGCCAGGAGAGCGGGCAGATTGAAAGGACCTTTCCGAACACGAGGCCTTCATCTGCCTTCTTCTGGGCCTTGGCCGCCTTCCTTATCATGTCCCTGAAATGGGATTCCGCTGCAGTGAACACATAAGGAATATGGCAGGCATTGAATATCTGAGCCGTGTCCTTGTGGTGGGTCGACTTACCCTTCTGGTAGGGGCCGTAGTTGGACGTAGAAGTCTGGTGCCCCATTGGTACCGTAAAGGAGAGCTGGGCTCCCGTGTTCTGGTATCCCTCGTTGTCGTATTCGAGGATGATCATTTTATGGTTTCTCATTGCTGCCCCAATGCTTGGCCCCATACCGATGTCGTGGCCTCCGTCTCCTGTAACCATCAGGAAGGTAATCTTCTCATCCTCGGGAATCTCTCCCCTCCTCTTCCGCTCTTCAAACATAGAGACAACACCTGAAAGAGTTGCTGCCCCATTCTGAAAGAGGTTATGAATGTAAGTTATCTTATGGGAAGTGTAGGGATACCCGGTTGTCACAACCATACCGCATCCCGTGTGGAAGAGGACGACTATGTGTCCCTCGAGGCCCTTCATGAAGATGTTCAGATTAGGGAAGATTCCGCAGCCCGGACAGGCACCGTGTCCCGACCCGAGCCTCTTCGGTACTTCAGTTAAGTTCCTGGCCACGATTCCTTTAACATCGATCGCACCCGTCCCCTTGTCTTCAGTAACCTTGAGGAATCCTGAAGTTTCCTCTTCAGTGATGGGTTCAAAGATCTTCGAGGGGACATACTTTGCATCTCCGGGGGTGGCCCCGTGAAATTTGAATGGAACCGCAACTTTTCTTGTCCGGGCAATTTTTACTGCTTCCTCGAGCATCTCGATGGCATCTTCGATGTAATACTCCTTCCCTCCGATTCCGTACACCCGGCTAGCCACCTTCGTCTTGTTCTTCACTTCACCCTGGAGAGCTGCTTTGACCTCCATTGCCATCTGCCCTCCCCACGCACCAGGGTTGTCCTGCCTGTCCGCTATCACGAGCCCTTTTATGTTCCTGAGAGCATTGGTTATCTCATCCGTCGGGAAGGGGCGGATCACGTTGGGTATTATAAGCCCCACTTTGTGTCCCTCTTTGCGGAGGGCATCAACCGCTTCTTTCGCCGTCTCCGCGGCGGAGTTCAAGATGAAAAGGGCCGCATCCGCATCTTTCATCTTGTAGAGTTCGAGAAGCCCGTATCTCCTTCCTGAAAGCCGGCCATACTCCCGGAAAACTTTCGGGATAACCTTGAGAGCCGCTTCCATCCCCAGGGAAAGTTGCTTCTTGTTGTTGATAAGGTCGGGATCGTTCATGTAGGGACCGATGGTTACGGGCACCTTCGGATCAACGGAAGTCACCGTTGCCACAAAGGGCCCGAGGAAATCTTCTACGACTTTCCGGTCTTTGAAGTGGTAGATGAGCCTCTTCTGATGGCTCGTAAAAAATCCGTCAAAGGCAACCATTACCGGAATGCGAACGTCAGGGTGTTCAGCTATCTTCGGTGCAATAATGTTCATGTCGTACACCGCCTGCTGGTCAGAGGCCATCAGGATAATCCACCCCGTGTTGATGGCCAGCATGATATCGCTGTGGTCACACCGGATGTTCAGGGGACCAGAAATGCTCCTGGTGACGATGTTGAATACCATTGGGAAACGGGTCCCCGATTGGACGGGGAGTTGTTCGAATCCATACATGAGGCCGTTTGCAGAAGTAGCGTTGAAGACCCTTCCCCCGGCAGTACTCGCACCGAAACATATCCCCGCTGCCCCGTGCTCCCCATCTCCAGGAACCATCTGGATGTCATGGATCCCCTCCGCCTTCATAGCATCGAGGTTCTCGGCGATCTCTGTCGACGGGGTGATGGGATAATACCCCATTATGTGGTAGTTGACCTGGCTCGCAGCGAGGGCCGCAATTTCATTCCCGTTCAGGATGGTAGGCTCCTGTGCCGGCCTCGGCTTCGCTTTTTTGGCAACCATTTTTTTCGCTGGCATTCCCTTGGACATTTACCCTCTCCTTATCTCGAAAATTTATGTTTCACGATAATCTCGTTGATATCATAGTCTGCTTCCTTCTCAGGGGTCAGGGCACCGAAGCGGCATGCCTTTGTGCAGCGCAGGCATCCCTTGCAGTACTGGTAGTCGATTCCCTCGAGTATCATCCCCTCCCGTCCCGTTTTGGGGTCTTTTCCCTTCTCCCACACAAAGCAGTAGTCAGGGCAGTAAAGTTCACATTCACCGCAACGGGTGCACTTATCAAGATGGAACAAAGGGATGAATCCCGCCCTGCTCGCCGACAGGTCCTTGAGTACGTTGTTCCCCACATTGTATATGGTTCCCCCCATAGGTGCGTTTGCAAAACCGAGGGCCGGAACAGGCCGTACGAAGGGTGTCTGTTCATACTTTCCGTCCGGCTTGAAGGTCTTTAACTTCACCTCCATGTACCCTCTCTTGAGGGCTGCAAGGTTTCCCGGCATGGCGGCGGGATATTTTGCCTCGAAG
>CAYSOQ010000165.1:0-3894 GCA_964432685.1 uncultured bacterium | reverse complement strand
ACACTATCAAGACGAATTCCTGGTTCGGTGAGCTCCGTCTGGCCGGGAAAAAACAGAATTCTTTCCTGTTCAGAACAATTTCATATCCCGGGATGCTATTCCAGAAGGTGACAACAAGGGAACCGGATCCAGAACAGGTTGAAGTGGCGCTCTTTTCACTGAAGACGTTGGAAGACTCCCTCGTCTGAAGGAGTAAGATTTTGTTAGAAAGACTTGAATCCATCCTCGAGAAGGAGGAAGAACTCCAGCGCAAGCTATCGGATCAGGATGTTCTCTCCGATCAGAAGGCTTACAGGGACTACTCCATCCAGTATGCTGAAGTTAGGGAGATCGCATCCCTTTACAAGGAATACAAGAAGGCGAAGAACGATCTGGTCGGATCGAAAGAGCTGAATTCATCGGAAGAAGACGATGATCTCATGGAATTGATCCGGGAAGATATGGAAATTCTCACTTCCAGAATGGAAGAACTGGAAGAGAAACTTCGGGTCCTTCTTCTTCCAAAAGACCCCAGCGACGAGAAAAACATCATACTTGAAATTCGGGCCGGTACCGGGGGTGAGGAAGCGTCTCTATTTGGTGCGGACCTCTTCAGAGCCTACTCCATGTTTGCAGAAAGGAGAGGGTTCAAGGTGGAGGTTCTCAGTTCTCACCAGACTGGGCTTGGAGGATACAAAGAGGTGGTTGCCCTCCTGTCTGGGAAAGGAGCGTATAGCCTGCTCAAGTATGAAAGCGGGGTCCATCGTGTACAGCGGATTCCAGAGACTGAGGCGGGAGGGAGGATCCACACTTCTACCGCTACCGTAGCGGTTCTCCCTGAAGCGGAGGAGATTGACCTGAAAATAAGGAGTGATGACCTGAGGATCGACGTGATGAGATCGTCGGGCCCAGGGGGCCAGTCTGTTAATACTACTGATTCTGCTGTCAGGATCACCCACATTCCAACAGGGGTCGTGGTTTCCTGTCAGGATGAGAAGTCACAGCACAAGAATAAGGCAAAGGCGATGAAGATTTTAAGGGCACGCCTTTTCGAGAGAGAGCAGCAGAAACAGATGGAAGAGATTTCGAAAGAGAGGAAATCACAGGTTGGAACGGGGGACAGAAGCGAGAGGATCAGGACCTATAATTTTCCCCAGAACAGGGTTACAGACCACAGGATCGGGATTACACTTTACAGCCTCGATCGGGTGATGGACGGATGGCTCGACGAGATAATTGATTCTCTGATTACTCATTTCCAGGCGGAAGCCCTTAAGGGGGCGAAGTGAGAAATTTACATACGGTGGCGGAACTTTATAAAAGGGCGAAAACAGGGCTCGCCCTGGGGGGTATACCCCGTCCCGAGGTAGAAGCAAGGATGATCATCTCCCACCTTGCTAAGATCCCCCTGAAGTCCCTTCCTCTTTACTGGGAAGGGGAGGTGGAGAGCGGGATAGAACCTCTGGATAGGATAATCCACCGGAGGGTGGAGAGGGAACCGCTCCAGCTTATTTTCGGGAAATGGGATTTTTTAGGAAGAGAGTTCTTCCTTGAACAGGGTGTGTTCGTGCCACGCCAGGAGACGGAAATCCTTGTAGAAATTGCCATCAGTAAGATTAAAGGAAGGAAGGGCGAGTTGAGCGGCCTCGAGGTGGGATCGGGCTCCGGGGTTATCTCTGTGTCGCTTCTCCTCGAGGTGGAGAACATCCTAATGTCCGCAACGGATATTTCCGGGGCAGCTGTGTCTCTCACAAGGAAAAACGGAGAGGCACACGGGGTTCTTGACCGCCTGGAACTGCATAGAGGCGATTACCGGAATTGCACTTATCAAGACCCAGAGTTTGATCTCATTATATCTAACCCTCCCTATCTATCGAGGAAAGAGTTGGATTCTGCCATGACGGAGGTGAAGGACCATGATCCCATGGAAGCTCTCCTTGGCGGAAAGAATGGGCTTGAATTCATGGGGGAGTTCCTTGCTTTTTCGAATAGGATGCTCAAAGAGGGGGGAGAGCTAATATTTGAATTCGGGTACGGCCAGGAAGAGCCAATAAGACAGATGGTGAACAATATTCCCTCACTTGAATTCCTAGAGGTCGTCAGGGATCTTGCAGGGATTCCGAGAGTGGGGTACGTGAGGAAATGGTAAAAAGAAACGGAAAGAGTTCTTTTCTCGTGAAAGGAGGCGGCGCCCTCAATGGAACTGTAGAGCCGTCAGGGGCGAAAAACGCAATACTCCCAATAATGGCATCTTCTCTGATCTCAGGGAACCCACTCCGGATAGAAAATGTTCCTGAACTCGACGATGTTCGAGTGTTCAAGGAAATTCTGCTCCACTTAGGGTGCAGCGTAGAGAGGTCCGGGACTGGGGTCACCATAGATTCAACCCGGGCGATGACCGCCGAGGTACCCTATTCTCTCGCAAAGCGGTTGCGAGCCACGGTTCTACTGATAGGCCCGCTTCTCGGGCGATTCGGGGTGGCGGATATCCCCATCCCAGGTGGGTGTGACATAGGCGACAGACCAATTGATCAGCATCTGAAGGCATTCAGCCTGATGGGTGCAGAGTCTGTGAAAGACCATGGAAAGTGGCATATAACCGCTCCTTCCCTTAGGGGTGCAAAGATTGAATTCGACGTGAAAACCGTAACGGGGACTGAAAATGTGATCCTAGCAGCCTGTTTTGCACGGGGTGAAACAGTTATCCACAACGCAGCACTTGAACCGGAAGTGGTTGACCTCGTACGGTGCCTCAGAGGAATGGGAGCAAAAATTGAAGGTGAAGGGACAGATACCGTAGTGGTTGAGGGGACACGCAGCCTTGGAGGGACCACATACCGGGTGATGGCTGACAGGATCGAAGCGGCCACACTGCTCATTGCAGGGACCTTATCGAGGGGAGATGTTACGGTCTCGAATGTGGTCCCGGAACATCTGGAATCTGTGGTTAACAAACTTGAAGAGGCAGGGGCATCAGTCTGGAGAGGTCCCCGGGAGGTGAGGGTCAGGGGAGGAGTGCCCATAAAGAGCGTTAAGGTCTCGACGAACCCCTTTCCCGGGTTTCCCACTGATGTGCAGGCCCAGTTTATGGCCTGCATGTGTCTTGGGGATTCCGTGTCTACTATAAAAGAGAACATCTTCGAAAACAGGTTCCGACACGTGGCAGAACTGAGACGGCTTGGGGCGGATATCACGGTTACGGGGAGGGTGGCTCTTGTGAAGGGGGTCGAGAGGCTCTCGGGCGCACCTGTAACTGCCACAGATCTAAGGGCCTCGGCTGGTCTCGTTCTCGCAGGACTGGTGGCGGAGGGAGAAACTGTGGTAAGGGATATAGAGCACCTGGACAGGGGATATGAACAACTCGAAAGAAAATTGAATCAGCTCGGGGCCTCCATCATCAGAGTAGAGGGGGAGGAGTGTGAAACAATATACTGAAGGGACGAAGAAATTTTCACGGATGCTCTCCATCTTTGAAGGGCGTCACCGGTCCGTCCCCGAGGCAGTCAGTCGGACGGTTGAGAGGATCATCTCGAGAGTGAGGGATGAGGGGGACAGTGCCCTGTTTGACCTCACACTTAAGTTTGACGGCTTCAACCCAGGGGCAGAAGGGTTGGTAGTAACAAAAAGGGAGATGGAGAAGGCTTTCGGGCGGCTGGCTAAAGGTGTTCAGAAATCCCTCTCACTCATGGCCGAAAGAATCAGGTTATTCCACGAGCGGCAGAAAGAAGACGGCTATTCCATGCACAACGATGCGGGGCTTCAAATCGCTGGTTTTATCACGCGGTTCAATGATCTCGTTTTCTACAAAGCCGGTTCTCTCGTCAGCACGCTCCTCCATCGTCACTTCTGTGACATCTACCCACTCAACCCTTCCAGCAAGCTCCGACAATATCGGTATTGAGAACGGATCCCATT
>CAYSOQ010000164.1:2362-3903 GCA_964432685.1 uncultured bacterium | reverse complement strand
TAACCGCCCCCACGTCGATTCCCATGCGGTCGAGGATCACCTTCATCTCGTTTACCAGGGCGATGTTTACCGCCCGGTAGATATTTTCCAGGAGCTTGGAACTCTCAGCGACCTTCGGTGAGGACACTGGCACCGTCTTCACCACTACCTTTTTATAAAGGGCATCCACCAGGGATAAACACTCAGGGGTTACCCCCGAGACTACTTTGGGGATCGTCCTTGCGGTGAACTTAGGGTTCCCCGGGTCCTCCCGTTCGGGGCTGAATCCGAGGAAAAAGTCGACTCCAACCTCGAGGCCCGATTTTTCGAGTATTGGGAGCAAAACCTCCTCCGTAGTGCCCGGATAGGTAGTGCTCTCCAGGATGATTACCTGTCCCTCTCTAAGATGACGGGATATCTCTTCACCTGTGGCTTTAACGTAAGAGAGGTCAGGGTCCCTGTGCTTGCCGAGGGGAGTGGGGACGCAAATGAGGACCGCGTCTGCATCCGCGAGATTTGAGAAGTCATCATGGGCTTCAAATTTTCCTGCCTTCCGGTACTTCTTGATAAATGATGAAGGGATATGCTTGATGTAAGAAGTTCCACGGTTTAACTTTTTTATCTTCTCAGGGTCCGTATCGAAGCCGTGGACGGCAAACCCCTTATCGAGGAATTCTCTCGCGAGGGGCAGGCCCACGTAGCCCATCCCTATAATTCCTACAATCGCTTTCTTGTTCTTTAATTTCCGTAACACCTTTTTATAAACCATAATAATCCTTTAATTATAATTCCGAATTCTGAATTCTGAATTCCGAGGAAAACCAATAAAACCAGTGCAAAGTTCAAAGGAACAACTAACAAAATAGTTCAGAGTTCCGTGTTCAGAGTTCAAAGATCAAAGATCAAAGGAACAAAGGATAAGCACGAAACTCGAAAGAAATACTAAATTCGAAATTCAAATGAGTAAAACGGATTCAAGGAGCATTATGGAACAGGCAAAGAAGTACCTTGTTTCAGCATAATAAGTTTCAGTCTTTGGGAAGAGGGGGTCAGTTTCAGATGAACATGTTTCAACAAACGCACTCCAATTGATTTTCATGAAACATCTTGTACTGAAACTGCTTTTGGTTGAAACATATTTAGATTGAAACAAGCAGAGTAGACAAGTAGGTGGTTTCGTGTTTCGAGTTGACTGGGACCTGGGATCTGGAAACAGGGAACCAGATATCGGTACCGTGGTAGTTTCGGGTTTAGTGTTTCGAGTAAGGTTTTTCTCTGAACTCTGAACACTGATCTCGAAACTGTTTTGTTCTGGGACTGTATTTTGAGGAGGTTTTTATGGGTAGAACTGTGGCGTCGTTTACGCAACTCATCTACAAGGAGGAGGAAGAGTGGAGACGCTTTCGCCGTGCCTTGAGGAAAGAGGACAGGGAGCGCCTGGACCGTCTCTTTGCCTATGCCAGGATGCATGCGGCCGAGTGCGCCTACTCGGGGAGGCTCCTCCCATTCGATGCCATGGTTATATCGATGCTCATAGAACTGTTGAAGAGGGTGGAGGAACT
>CAYSOQ010000164.1:0-2262 GCA_964432685.1 uncultured bacterium | reverse complement strand
TCGATGCCATGGTTATATCGATGCTCATAGAACTGTTGAAGAGGGTGGAGGAACTGGAAACTATAACTGACAGTTCCTAGTTCCTGGTTCCGAATTCCTAAAAAACCCTGCAATTTGGATTGACTTGTTCTGGGAACAGGAAACTGGGATCTGGGAACTGTTATTGGGAGATGGTATATGGAGCGCTTTGAAGGATGGATACTGGATTTGAGGGGAACCCCCGGGGGGGTAGAGGTGTGGGTGAAAACCCTGGAGGGGGGAGTGAACCGTTTCACCTATCCCCTCAGGCCCTCCTTCTTTGTCTACCGGGAGGGGATGAACTCCTCCCGCCTCGCCGGGATCCTGGAACGCAAGGGGGGCAGGGTGTCCGTGGTGGAGGGGGTGGACTTTTTTTCCGGTGACCCTGTGGAAACACTGCGGGTGACTGCTCCCTCACCCGCTGCGTTCCCCTTCATACGGAAGTGTGCGGGAAGGGCAGCAGGGGAGGAACACCTATTTTCCTGCGATCTCCCGGTAGAGCAGATCTTCTTTTACGAAACCGGGACGTTTCCCCTCTGCAGGTGTCTCTACGAGATGAGAGAGGGGGGAGAAATTGGGGCTATCCTTCCCCTCGAGGAGGCTTGGGAGCGCGAGTATGAACTCCCCCACCTCTCGGTCCTCCACCTTGCGCCTGTTCCGCCCCGGGGAGCAAACCCTTTTCAGGCTCCCTGGGCTGCTCTCGAGCTTTCATGCGAGGGAGAGGCTTTCGAGGTAGAGTGGTCCCCGGATGGGGCTTTTCTGGAGAACGTAAATGCTGTTGTGAGGAGTTTTGACCCGGAGCTCATTATCTCCGAGTGGGGTGATGAGTATGTTTTTCCCCGCCTCTTCGAGCTCTCGGGAAAAACGGGAATTCCTCTTGCCTTCGACAGGTCAGAGGGGACAGGGAAGAGAGGAGCCCCCTCCCGGAAGGGGCGCTCCTTCTTCTCGTATGGGCAGATCATCTATAGGGCCCCTACAGTTTCTTTCCCCGGCAGGGTCCATCTGGATGGAAGAAACTCCTTCTTCTACGGGGAAGTAGGGCTTGAGGGGATCATCGAGCTCTCACGAATATCCAGGATTCCCCTGGGAAGGGTTGCGAGGGCCTCTCCCGGAACGATCATCTCTGCCATGGAGATGGAGTATGCCTGGAAGAGGAACATCCTGATTCCCTTCAAGAAGAGGCATTCGGAGGCGTTTAAGAGGGCGGATCAACTCGTAGTTTCTGATAAAGGGGGGCTCGTGTACATGCCTCCTCCTGGTACATTTGAAAATGTGTGTGAACTCGATTTCGCCTCAATGTACCCCACTCTCATGGTGGAATACAATATTTCCCCTGAAACGCTACTCTGTTCCTGCTGCGGAGAGCGTAAGGTCCCGGAGACAGGGACCCATACATGTGTGAAGAGGAGGGGACTGATTCCCTCGGTCCTGGAACCTGTCGTGGAGAGGAGAAGATGGTACAAGAGAATGAGGGAGGGTTCTACCGGCAAAGAGAGGCGCACCTACAATGCCCGCCAGACGGCCCTGAAATGGATTCTCGTGGTGAGTTTCGGCTTTCTGGGGTACCGCAATGCCCGTTTCGGTAAGATAGAGGCCCACGAAGCGGTGACAGCCTACGGGAGGGAAATGCTGCTTGCCGCCAAGGAGGTTGCCGAAGAGGAGGGGTATACCTTTCTCCACGGCTTGACAGATGCGCTCTGGATCCGGAAAGAGGGTGCGTCCAGCGGGGATTATCAGCGGCTTGCTGAGAGGATATCAACAGTTACGGGTATGGAGATCGTGGTGGAGGGGGTCTACAGGTGGATAACCTTCCTTCCTTCAAAGACGAGGGACGGGCCCGCGGTGCCGGGTTGGATCGGGGCCGGCGGGGGGTCACGTTGCGGGCAATGCACGACGGCCGGGACTTGGCGATCCGCGCGGAGTGGTCCGATCCGACCGAAGACCGCCGCTACACCCCCTGGAAGAAAACCGCCGACGGCTGGGAGCACCTGGTGACCGGCCCGGAGGATGAGAACGTTTATTACGAAGACAAGTTCGCCTTGGTCTTCCCGACGCGGCCCAATTGGCAGTTCGAGCGGTTCGGCTGTGCGGCCGAGTGTCACGTCGGCGGCGGCCGGCCTTACGGTTACAAGGGCAGCGACGGGATTCTCGACGTGTGGCACTGGGAAGCCACGAGAACAGAACCGGCCGGCCCGGCCGGCAGCGAGCAGGTGCCCATCGGGATCATCTCCTTCTCCGGCCAGA
>CAYSOQ010000163.1:0-3921 GCA_964432685.1 uncultured bacterium | reverse complement strand
TTCTCCTCGAAGTCCGTGGACAGTTCCAAGAGCCTCCCGGCGAGAGCCCTGTATTCGTCCAGTTTAGAAAGCCTCTTGTGGGGAAATGTATCTTTTAGCCCTTTTGCGACCTTCCTGATAGAACCAGCAGATTCCCCGAGATTCTTGAAATTTGAGTAGATAATAGAATGAAAAATCATGTCCACCCTCTTGTTCAATTCCGACATGGACATGTGAAGTTTTTTCAGTGGCATTTTTCCACGCATGGAATGGGTGTCATGTTTCTGAACCTTTTGCCCCTCTTTATGGCTTTCTCCCATATGAGCAAGTAGAGGACAAACCCCTGAAATAATAGTGAAAAATAAAAGGACAAACAAGATCCCCGGAAACTTTCTCATATCCTCCTCACGTAAACTTTTGTTCCTATGCTACCATATTAACTTAAATCTTGATTCCTTACACTCTTACTTCTCATCCAAGTTGACAGGGAGTTGTTTAACCGATAGATTTTCATTATCAGGGAGGAAGTCGCCAGATACCCATGGGGAAAGGAAAGGGCCAAAAGGTCGACCCTGAAAAATGGGTTGAAGAGTATGGGGATTACCTCTACCGCTTCGCTCTTTCCAGAATTAAAGACCCCACCATGGCGGAGGAGGTAGTGCAGGAAACCTTTCTCGCGGCCTTACAATCACTCCCAAGGTTCTCAGGCCAGTCAACTCTCAAGACCTGGCTCGTGGGCATAATGAAACACAAAATTGTAGATCAGATAAGAAAATCCTACAGGGAAAGGCCCTACGAAGATGTGGAAACTCTTTCGAGGCCTGATGAGGAGCTTTTCGACAGAAACGGAAAGTGGAATTTGGGCCCCGTAGAATGGAACGCCAACCCGAATGAAATTTCAGAACACAGGGAATTCTGGTCCATTTTCAGGAAATGCCTCTCCGGGCTTCCCCCCCATCACTACGAAGTGTTCACAATGAGGGAAATGGATGGGATGGAAAGCCAGGAAATTTGTACGAATCTTGATATTTCCTCGACAAATCTATGGGTAATGCTCCACAGAGCGAGAGCAGCCTTAAGAAAATGCCTCGAATCGAATTGGTTCCAGAGTGGAGGCAATGGAGATTAAATGCTAACTTGCATGGAAACAACAGAGCTTTTATCCCGGTCGATGGATATTGAGATCCCTCCTGAGCAGATGGCGGTGGTGAAGGAACATATATCCGGATGCAGAGGGTGTTCTCTTTTCATTGAACAATTACATATAATCAGGGAACTGTGTAAAAAGTTCTCAACAGCCATTTTCAGGGATCTAACCACTTACGATAACGGTCATCTGTCTGCGGAGAAGAAACTGGAGATAATAGATCTCCTGAAACGTTAAGGGGAACCGGGACAGTAAGATTACCGATTGGGTCGCGACCATATGCAGCGGATGATCATCCTTGCAACAACACCTCGAGGAGGAAGTTTCATGAAAAATAACAGTTTCGAGAAGGTAATCGAACCCCTGACAGGAGGGGGGCTGACGAGCGAGGGATTGGACACGTTCCAGGTAAATCTCGGTCTCTACTGTAACCAGTCGTGCAGCCACTGTCATCTTCTTTCATCTCCGTCGAGAAATGAACAGATGGACTGGAAGACCATGGAGTTGATCATCCATGCAGCGAGGAAAGTTTCACCCGGGCTCATCGACATTACCGGGGGGGCACCAGAACTCAACCCCTATTTTAGAAAATTTATCCAGGTGTTGAACGATGAAGGAATCCCCCTGCAGGTCAGGACCAACCTGACAGTTATGCTGGAAGAGGGGAAGGAGGATCTTCCCCGGTTTTTCCAGGATAAGGGGGTTCACCTCGTTGCATCCATGCCCTGTTACCTTGAAGAAAACGTGGATTCACAAAGAGGGGGAGGGGTATATGAGAAAAGCGTTGCAGCACTCATGATCCTTAACGAGAACGGGTATGGAGTCTCAGGAGGCCTTCCCCTCAACCTGGTATACAATCCCGGAGGCCCATTCCTTCCTCCTCCCCAGAAGGCCCTGGAGTCTGAGTACCGCGAAAAACTAAAGGCGAAGTTCGGCATCTCATTCACGAGCCTCATCACAATTACTAACATGCCCATAGGCAGATTTCTCACCAGGCTTAAAAAAGACGAGGAGATCGACGGATACAGAATGCTCCTGAAAGAATCGTTCAATCCTGAAACCATAGAGGGACTAATGTGCCGCCACCTGATCAGCATCGGATGGGACGGGAGAATCTACGACTGCGATTTCAACCTTGCCCTTTCTATGGGCGTTGACCATGGAGCACCCGACCATATCAGCCGGTTCGATCCAGATGTCCTCGGAGCGCGAAGGATCGTTACGGGTGAACACTGTTTCGGCTGTACCGCAGGGTTCGGGTCATCTTGTGGAGGGGCACTCGTGAACGGCGGTAGGGGTAATGAAGGAAAATGAACCTGTAAACGGCCCTCAGTTGTCTCCGAAAGGGAATCTGGATAGGAAAGGGTCAAAAAAAACAAACCTATGGCGTCCCCTCTTACTCATCCTGCTGGTGGTAGGACTCCTTATTTCCGCAAAAACTCTCGGCCTAGGGGAAAAAGTCGCTTCCCTGAGGATCTGGATAAAGGGGTTGGGTCCCTGGGGGCCTCTCGCCTTTGTCGTAATTTACATCGGTGCGCTGGTTGCCGCCGTCCCCGGGTCTGCATGCTCCCTGGAACCATTCTCTACGTAGTCGGGGCTGACACGCTCATAAAGGGAATTGCCAGGGGAAAGGTTCCATGGACCCTGATCATCGTAGGGGAAATCACCGCTGTGATACTTTTCTTCCTCATCCAAGGGGCCCCTAAGAAGCTCAAAGAAAAAGAGGCAATGACTGGCGCACCCACCGATATGGCATAAGAGGATAATTAATTTGGGAGTGGAAAATGAAAGTTGTCCCCATGGATGAGCACAACAGACGCCTCGTTGAAAACACTCACCCTCCTGATTGGAAAAATCCCGATCCGGAACCTGTGTATAACCTGGTGGTTATAGGGGGAGGGACTGCGGGTCTCGTAACCTCTGCCGCCGCAGCATCCCTCGGCGCAAAGGTGGCTCTCGTGGAGAAACATCTTCTAGGTGGGGACTGCTTGAATGTGGGATGTGTCCCTTCAAAGGCGATAATCCGATCCTCCCGGATCATTAGCGATATGGTTAATGGGAAACAGTTCGGCATACACACAAATGGCCATCCTGAATCCGATTTCCCGGCAGTGATGGAGCGGATGAGACGAATCCGTTCCGAAATAAGCCGCCATGATTCTGCAAAGCGGTTTTCTGACCTGGGAGTGGATCTCTTCCTGGGGGAAGGAACTTTCAGCGGAAGGGACTCGATAGAGGTTGATGGCAAATCTTTAAAATTCAGAAAGGCTGTCATTGCCACGGGAGCGAGAGCTTACGAGCCCCCCATCGATGGATTGAAAGAGGCGGGGTTTCTCACAAATGAAACGGTATTTTCCCTGACAGGGGAACCTGGAAGAATGGCAGTAATAGGGGCCGGACCGATAGGTTGCGAACTCGCCCAGGCGTTCAACCGCCTTGGTTGGGACGTGAGCCTCCTCAATTCCCACCCGAAGATTATGGCGAGGGAAGATGATGATGCCGCAAGTATCCTGGAGAATATTTTCGAGAGGGAAGGGATAAGGATGATTCTCGGAGGCTCCATATCCAGAGTCACCAGAGATGAAGATGGGAAAACCCTCCACTTCACAAAAGGGGAAAAGGAGGAGAGCATCACCGTAGACGAGATACTCGTGGGGGCCGGGAGAAAACCGAATGTGGAAGGGCTCAACCTGGAGTCTGCGGGGGTTAAATATGACCCAATAACGGGTGTAACAGTCAAGGATTACCTCCAGACGACCAATCCTAACATGTATGCAGTGCGACGCATTAGGTGC
>CAYSOQ010000162.1:0-3956 GCA_964432685.1 uncultured bacterium | reverse complement strand
CCGAACCAACCCCTTGCCCGCCTCATCATTATCCGGGAAAATCCAGACAAACGGCTTATGCCTACGAAGCCACTGGCCATAGGCCGCCATAAACACATTCGGGCTGCTCACACCCCGCAGACCGAACACGCACACGCCGTCAGGAAAGCCATCAGCAAGCCACTCAAACGCCGCGGCGAAACTGACCGCATCGAAACACGCTTCACGCGGCCTCGTTCCCTACCGCACCATGTCGGACTCGCCGCCGGTTGTTCGCGTTGCGCTCGACTCCGGAGGCGACAACGAGCCGGCGTCAATTCGCGTCGGGTGTTTTGTTCCCCTCGATTCAGCGGGTCGCGCAGTTGTGCATGGTCTTGAATTGGCCATCGCGGAAGAAGCCGGTCGAAAACCCCGCCGGGAGAGGAACGCCCCGCCGCGCCCTGAGGGCCCCTGCCCCATATTCTCCCCCCAAAACAAATCCAGCTTTCGTTATGCTTGGGAATACCAGGATGCCTTTGGCGCTTTCCAGGAACTCCTTGCCACTCTGTACCTTCTTGGATAAACGGTTAATAGCGTCGTCTACTTCCACGTTTATGACCTTGGCTGATTTCCCGTGGGCAAAACCTGTGAAGAGGGACATGGTGAGAAGGAGGGTACAGCTGAGGATAGTTGCTGTCTTCATTTGCCGGGGGTGAATCGGTGGAATGTGTGTTCCCATGGGAGCACCTCCAGGAGATATTCAAAACGATTATAACGGAAAAAAATAAAAAGGGGAAACCTGATAGTGTTATAAGATCGTTTCCCTACAAGGCGTTAAATACCCCTCCCTATCTAAAAAGAGAAGGAGGGGTATCCATTATTTCCCTTACTCCCCGATCAGGCGGTAGGGATATGCCCGCTTCGCCCACATGCTGCCCGGGTACTTTTCACTGAGGGTCTCATAGGCTTCCCTGAGCGGCATGGGATCTTTAGTGCTTTTATACAGTGCAACGCCACGGTAAAAAATTGCTTCGGGAGTGGAATCACTGCCGGGATACCTGGTGATCAGACCCTCAATATTCGACAGGGCCTCCTCGAACCTTCCTTCGTCGAAATTGGCCTTCCCGATTCCCAGCAAAAGGGATGGGATGATTTCCTCTGGGGATAAAAATCCCAGGGTCCGGTGATGCTCCTTCCCCTCGCTGTCGGTGGTGACGAGAGTGGGAGTCCACTGTACATTGTACCTTTCCAGAATATCCTTCTGGTCGCCCCTCGTCTTCAGGGGGATGACCTCATCTCTGATGAAGGATGACACCTCTTCGTTTGGATACGTAACTGTATCCATCTGTTTGCAGCCGATTCATCCAGGGTTGAAGAAGTCGATGAGTACGGGCTTCTTTTCCGATTTTGACTTTGAGAGGGCGTCTTCAAGGGAAGTTTCCCACTCAATGTGATGAGACATGAAACTACCTCCTTTCCCCCGGAAGGGAAATCTGTGTATTTACACCTTTATGGACAGGCTTGGATGTATACCTAAATTATATTATATGGAGGGTGAAGAAGGTGCGCTTTTTGGCACCCTATTCGGTGTGGAAGGAATCGTGGAGAGGATAAGGGGCTTCTAAGGAGTATGCTGAGGATGGGAAATCACATTTCACTTCGAAATCTCCGGGGTTTCACTGTCCCCACCCTGGCGTTTCCTCCTGTGATGCTTTTCCTGATTGCCTGTTTTTTCATCAATTTTAATGGTAGCCAGGCCAGGGCGGAGGAAGGTGAGGGAGGTAGATGGAAGTATACGAACCGCCTTGCCGGCGAGAAGAGCCCTTACCTTCTCCAGCATGCCCATAATCCCGTTGACTGGTATCCCTGGGGAGAAGAGGCCTTCAAAAAGGCGAGGAAGGAAGGAAAACTCATTTTCCTCTCCATAGGCTACTCTACCTGCCACTGGTGTCATGTTATGGAGAGGGAAAGTTTCGAGGATGAGGAGGTTGCGAAGATTCTAAACAGGGATTTCGTCGCCATAAAGGTGGACCGGGAGGAGCGGCCGGATATTGACAGGGTGTACATGCTGTTTGCCCTTTCCCTTTCTGGCAGCGGTGGATGGCCCCTCAACGTTCTCATGGTCCCCGACGGGTCCCCTTTTTTCGCCGGGAGTTATTTTCCTAAGAACCCTGCCTACGGCCTTCCCGGATTGATGGGCCTCCTGGAGACAGCCGCGAGGGTGTGGAAAGAGGATCCGGAAAAAGTGCTGGAATCAGGGAAGAAAATCGCGAAACTCATGAAAGAGAGGGCAGGCCGCAAAGAGAAGAAGGGAACATTCGATAAATCGATACTGGAAAAAGGGGCAGGCGCCCTGGTAGCGGCCTTCGATCCCCGAAATGGTGGATTCGGGAAAGCCCCCAAATTTCCCAGGCCTCAGGTGATCACATTTCTCATCAGAAGGTACCGGAGGACGGGTGAAAACAAGTATCTGCAAATGGTGGAGGAAACCCTGAGGGCCATGCGAAATGGAGGACTGTTTGACCAGGTAGGATACGGATTTCACCGCTACTCTACAGATGAAAAGTGGTTCCTCCCCCATTTCGAGAAGATGCTCTACGATCAGGGGGGAATTGCCCTCGCCTATGTCGAGGCCTATGGGGTGACGGGAAAAAAGGAGTATGAAAAAACGGCAAGGGAAATATTGGAATTCGCCCTCAGGGACATGAAGAGTGATGGAGGTGGATTCTATACGGCCCTTGACGCTGACTCGGAGGGAGAAGAAGGAAAATTCTATTATTGGGAAAAGGGAGAGGTCCTCCAGGTGCTCGGTAAGGAGGACGGTGAACTTTTTTCCCGCGCTTACGGAGTCACCGGAGAAGGAAACGCGAGCGTCCTGGCCGGTGTGGGGGGAACAAGCCCCAACATACTCTACCGGAAACTGGACCCTCGTCTGCTTGCTGATGAAATATCCATTCCTGAAAAGGCGGTGAGGAAACGGCTCGAAAGAGGACGGAACCTCCTCTATCTAGAGAGGAAGAAGAGGGTCCATCCATCGATTGACGATAAGATAATCACAGCGTGGAACGGTCTGATGATATCCGCGTTATCAAGGGCGGGGTCTGCCTTTGGAAATAAGTCGTATGTTCTCGCTGCCGAGGAGACAGCCCGTTTTGTCCTTCAAAAAATGAGGACGGAGAAGGGGAGGCTAATGAGGAGGTTCAGGGGAGGACATGTGGCGGTCCCTGCATTCCTTGAGGATTATGCATATTTTTCCAGGGGTTTGCTTGATTTATACAGAGCCACACTTGACCTTAACTGGCTGAGGGAGGGGGTATCATTATCTGAGGAGTTGGTACGTCTATTCAGTGACAGGGAGTTTTCCGCCCTGTTCGATACGGGGGGAGACGCAGAATCCCTCATCTTCCGCCCTGTGGATATCTATGATGGGGCGAGACCCTCGGGGAACTCGATTGCACTCGAGCTGTTCGCCAGGCTTTTCTACCTCACGGGCAAGGCAAAGTGGTCCAATTATGGCAGAAAACTTCTTGAAGGAGTGGCGGGTAAGGTGGGGGAACACCCCGAAGGGTACCTTGGACTGCTACAGGGAGCGTCCCTCTTCGTGGAACCCGTGAGGGAAGTCGTCGTCACAGGAATGCCCGGCCGTAAGGATACCCTCGAGATGTTGGATCTATTGCGGAAGAATTATTCCCCGGAAACAGTTTTCCTCTTCAGGCCCAAAGGAGAAAGCGGGGGTATAGACCATATCGCCCCCTATCTATCCGGAATGAAGCCAGTACGAGGGAAGGCAGCCGCCTACGTGTGCCAGAATTTCAGCTGCAATAAACCCACCACCGATCCAGCAGAGCTTGCACGGATTCTCAAAAAGGCACCGTGATCCTGCTATCCGGATAACGATCTATCAGCCGATTCCTGCGGCCTTCTCCACCATATCCAGGGTCAACGACTTGGGCCTCTCGATGGGATATCCAAGCGCCCGGTCCCAGACGATGTTGGCA
>CAYSOQ010000161.1:0-4003 GCA_964432685.1 uncultured bacterium | reverse complement strand
CCTCACCTCCTGAAAGAGCCTGCTCGACATTCCGCCGCCGAGTATTGAGTTGAGAATAAAAGAAGCATACCTGGCATTATCTTCCCTGCCGGGAGCCGGCAGTCCCAAACACAGGTGAGCCTGTTCGATGTCTCGAGACTCTACGAAATTTCCCCGGGATTTCCCCGGTTCCGGATACTCTTCCCTGCGCGTACGATATTCCTCCGATTCAAAGAGCCCGGAGAAGAGGGAAACCACCTCTTCGTGGTCCAAATTTCCCACCGCGGTAATGATGATTCCACCGTTCCTGAAACGTTCCCTGAAATAGGTCACCACATCTTCCCTCGTAAACGCTCGAATGGTATCGCATGTTCCCTGGGTCGGCATCCCAAGAGGGTCTCCCGGCCAGATGTTCATTGAAAGATAATCGTGTATATATTCCTCGGGGTTATCTTCAATCATCAGGATTTCCTGAGTCACAACCTTCCGCTCCTTCTCGAGGTCCTCCGCTTCGAAGAGGGAATTCAAAAATAAGTCGGAAAGGATGTCGGCAGCAAGGGAGAGCTGTTCCCTCAATACTTTTGAATAGAAGAAAGTGTATTCCTTAGTCGTGAAAGCATTGATAATGCCCCCGACAGATTCGATCTCCCTGGCAATATCAAGAGCCGCCCTCCTGGACGTACCTTTGAAGAGCATATGTTCGATGAAATGGGTTATCCCGCTGGTATTCTGGTTCTCACCCCTGGATCCCGCCTCAACCCAAATACCGACTGAGACGGAATATACGTGGGGAATTTTTTCTGTAACGATTCGGACGCCGTTTCCCAGAACGGACTTGTTATACATGGGCGTTCAGCTTCTCGGCCTCTCTTTTCCACGATGCCTCGATGGGCTCCTTGGCGGGTTCCTGTCTCCTCCCCCCCCAATGTCATCATCCTTGCCCACCAGGTCTTTCCTGTTGAGGCGGATTTTACCCTCCCGGTCTATCTCCAATACCTTGACTAGGACACTGTCTCCTTCCTTGAACACATCGGAAACCGCTCTGATCCTCTGATGGGAAATCTGCGAAATATGAAGGAGCCCCTCGGTTCCGGGGAATATCTCAATAAATGCACCAAAATCGACGATCTTTTTAACGATCCCGTCGTATGACTTTCCAACTTCCGCCTCTTTTGTGAGGTCCTTTACGATCTTTACTGCCCTTGCCACTCCTTCCGGTTCAACACCGAAGATACGAACCGTCCCATCGTCTTCGATATCGATTTTGACACCAGTTTCCTCGATGATGCCCCTGATGGTTTTTCCGCCCGGTCCGATCACACCGCCTATCTTGTCAGTCTTGATAGTGAGCAGTTCGAACCTTGGCGCATATGGAGAAAGGTCAGGCCTGGGAGAATCTAAGACTGTGTTCATCTTTTCGAGAATATGAAGCCTGCCCTCGCCTGCCTGTGCCAGGGCTCTGCTCAGTATATCCCTGCTGACCCGCTTGACCTTGATGTCCATCTGGATGGCAGTCACCCCTTTCCGGGTACCTGCAACCTTGAAATCCATGTCTCCTAAGTGATCCTCGTCACCAAGGATGTCGGAAAGGATCACCGTATTCTCTCCCTCCACGATGAGGCCCATTGCAATGCCTGCTACTGCTTCCTTTATGGGAACTCCCGCATCCATGAGCGCGAGAGATGACCCGCACACAGTGGCCATGGAGGAGGATCCGTTCGAGGAGAATATTTCCGATACGACCCTGATGGTATAAGGGAATTCCTCTTCCGCGGGAAGCACTGTGGAAAGGGAACGTTCCGCCAGCGCGCCATGTCCAATCTCCCTCCTGGCGGGATTCCTTAAGAAGCGGACCTCTCCCACAGAATAGGGGGGAAAGTTGTAATGGAGCATAAACCTTTTGGACGATTCCCCCATGAGGGCGTCGACGCGCTGCTCGTCCTCCGTAGTTCCGAGGGTGGCGGCAGCCAGGGCCTGGGTCTCTCCCCTCGTGAACAGGGCAGAGCCGTGTGCTCTTTTAAGAAGGCCCGTCTCGCACCATATATCCCGGACATCCCTGAATCCTCTTCCGTCGATGCGCGTCCCGCCTCCCAGGATACGTCCCCTTACAATCTCTTTTTCCACCTCTCTCAAGGTAGAGGAGATGACTTTTCCATTTTCTGATAGCTCCTCTTCCGTGAAAGAAGACCTGACCTTTTCCTTCACCTCTCCAATCTCTGTTTTTCTCTCCACTTTCCCCGGAATCGTAAGGGCAGCCTCCAGTGCTTTCACCGAAAGTTCTCTCACACGGTTCGATACGGTCTCATCCATTTCGGGTTCTTCGACAACCATTATGGGCTTTCCAACCTCTTCAATCATTTTGAACTGGATATCGATAAGGGGTTGCATCTGCTCCCAGCCGAACATGATCGCATCAAGGACTTCTTCTTCCGGAACTTCCCTGGCTCCACCCTCAACCATGACGACACCGTCCCTGCTACCGCCAACCACCATGTTGATTTCACTCTCAGACAGGTCGTCGAGAGAAGGATTGATGAGGAGGTTTCCATCGATTCTTGCGACTCTCACAGCTGCAATGGGTCCCTGAAATGGGGCGCCAGAAATGGAAAGGGCGGCAGACGCTCCCAGGAGTGCCATTACCGCAGGAGAGTTATCGTTCTCCATGGAGAGTACCGTTGCGATAATCTGTACCTCATTTCGAAGGTGTTTGGGGAGAAGTGGACGTATGGGCCTGTCTATAAGCCTGGAAACCAGTACTTCCTGTTCAGAGGGGCGTCCCTCACGTTTGAAAAACCCTCCAGGGATTTTCCCGGCAGCGAAGGTCTTTTCCAGGTAGTCCACCACTAGGGGGACGAAATCAATCCCCTCCCGTGGGTGCTCAGAGACACAGGCCGTTGCAAGAACAACAGAGTCCCCCATGGTAACGAGAACGCTTCCCCCGGCCTGCATGGCAAGCCTTCCCGTCTCGATATTTATTTCTCTATCTCCAATACATACAGTATATTTCTTCAATTCCAATCTCCTTTGATGTGGTTGGTACGGATTACTTCCTGAGGCCAAGCCGATCTAGAATAGCTTTGTACCGCCTTGATTCTGTGGTTTTCAAGTAGTTCAGAAGCCTTCTGCGCTGGCTCACAAGCTTTAGAAGCCCACGCCTCGAACTGAAATCCTTCTTGTGGGCCTTCAGGTGGTCGGTGATTTCACTAATCCTCTCCGTAAGAAGGGCAATCTGAACTTCCGCGGATCCAGTGTCGGATTCGTGCACTTTGTACTCCTCTATGATCGTTTTCTTCCTGTCAGTGGTGAGTGACATCTACTTCCTCCTGTGTCCTCCAAAAGCTTAATATTAGTACCATAAAAACCGATCCAGTAACAGTAGTATTAATTCCCGGAGAGTACGCACCTGTACTGGATTGGGGTCCCCTTTTGCTTTTCTATGAGTGCAATCACGTTCCCTCTTCGGGTCTTGATCTTGTAGAGGCCTGGGGGAGGCTCGATTGGGAGAAAACTCTCTGGACGGATTCCCTGTACCACCATTTGTTCTGAACCCTCATCCACGAGTATCCCCGGAAGCTGGGGAAGGGCAACGTCAAGGCTCATCAGCGCGTCTTCGAGCCGCCCCTCCTCCTTCATGGCGGAAAGTTCCCCCAGGGTCCTGGAAGATGAAATATCAAGACACCCGGTTTTTATCCTTACGATTTTCCGGGCCGTAACAGGAATTCCCAGTTTATCCGAGAGGTCCCTTGCCATGGCCCTGATGTAATAACCAGACATGCAGGCAACGTGAACCTTGGCAACTTCATCCGAATATTCGTAGAGGCGGGCTTCTATACACGTAACTTCCCTGGGGGGAAGGTCGAACTGTTCTCCCCTTCTCGCAAGATCGTAGGCCCTTTTTCCCCTTATTTTCACTGCGGAATAACGAGGGGGAACCTGCAGATAAGTACCCTCGAACGATTTCAGCGCATTCAAGAGGCTTTCTTCATCGAGACAGCCGGATTCATAATTCATCCTAACGCCGAAC
>CAYSOQ010000160.1:0-4028 GCA_964432685.1 uncultured bacterium | reverse complement strand
CGACGGTTAATGTAGGTCTTGCCCCCGTTTCCTACGATATCTTCATCGGGAGGGAAATGGATGATTTTATCGGGGAGTGGATACACAGGATGTACTCGGGGAGACAGGTGTTCCTTCTGGTTGACGGCCCTTTCTACGAACTCTATGAAGGCCACATGGGATCCTTCTTCGAAAATATTGATCATGAGGTTTTCATCGTTCCATCTGGAGAGAGGAACAAGACCCTTGGGACCATGGAAATGGTGTACAACTTCCTCTACGAGAAAGGGTGCGACCGGGGGTCCCTCATCATCAGCATGGGAGGAGGCATAACGGGAGATATCGCGGGGTTTGCCGCAGCATCTTTCATGAGGGGGATCGCCTACATACAGATTCCCACTACACTTCTTGCCCAGGTTGACAGCAGTGTGGGTGGAAAGACTGGCGTAAACTTTATCGAGGGGAAAAATTTCGTGGGAGCATTTTATCAACCTCGCGCTGTGTTCATTGACACAAGGTACCTGGAAACTCTCGATGAGAGAGAATTCAGGGCGGGCTTTGGGGAAGTGCTCAAATGCGGTTTTATGGGAGACGGGGATATAGTTTATTCGCTAAGAGGGAAGTCTCTGGATGAAATCCGCGGTGATGATTCCCTGCTACTTGAACTGATCACGAAGAGTGTACGGTTCAAAGTGGATGTGGTTGTAAGAGATGAGAAAGAAGAAGGGGAAAGGCGGGTTCTCAACTTTGGACACACGATTGGACACGGCATCGAAGAGGCGACTTCTTACGGAATGTTCCTCCACGGAGAGGCGGTGGCTGCGGGAATGGCGCTTGAGAGCCAGATCTGCTTCCTTGCGGGAGCATGTTTGGAAGAGGCGAGGAATCTTATTATTGGTGTCCTGGAAGACCTCGGATATGAAATTTTACTCGAAGAGGTGGATTATTCACGGGTCTTTTCTCTGATTGGGATGGACAAGAAGAGAGTGGACCGAAATTTATGGGTCCCCGTGGTAAAGGAACTGGGTTCGAGTGAAATAATGGAATTTACAGTGCACGATTATGAAAAGTTCGCTGCGGAAGCTTTAAAATTTTTAAAAGCCTTCGAAGAAGCCAAACGTGGAAAAATTCTTTACCAGGAGGTGATGGAGGATATACAGGCGCTCGTGGCGGGAGATCGATTCAACGATGCCGAAAACCTCCTTAAGAAAAACCTCGACAAAGATCCCACTAATGAACCCCTGAATATTTCACTTGCACGCATCTATGTAAACCAGAAGAAAAATTCAGCCGCTATTAAAGTATTAGAAGGGATTCTCCAGATGAACCCCAGGAACCTTGAAGCCCTGGAGTTGAGAAAATCCCTGGAACCGTCCCTCAAGGATATGTATGAGAAACCCCTTGATGAAGCAGAGACTGTTTCTCCTGCGGAAACGATAATCAAATTGGGGGACGAGGTTTACAGAATCGAGGGTGTGGATGATTCAGGGGAACTTGAGGAAATGCGGGAAGAGGCTCCCGTGGATTCCATGAAAGAGAGTGGAGAGGAATTTCTGGAACATGAAGATGAATATGATGAAGGATTAGAGGATGGTGCCCCCCCCCTTACCACCGTAGCCATGGCTGAGGTCCTCTTCCGGGAGGGGAAGTCGAAGAGAGCCCTGGAAATTCTAGATTCTGTGATAGAGAGAGATGGGGATGAGATAAGAGCGAGGGACCTGAAGGATAAGATTCAATCGGGGATGGCAAGAAGGAATAAGCTCCTGGGAACGGTAGTGTACCTGGAGAAGTTTCTGGAGAAAATAAAGGGAGGCTATCGATGAAATTCGAAGACCTCGTAAAAAATGTTACGGAGGGAGAAAGGGGAGTCCAGTGTATGGTGGTTAGTGCTTTTGACGGGCTGCTCATCGGCGAATGGAAGAGAGAAGATCTTTCCTTCGATATTTCCGCGCTGGCAGCGGAAATTGCCCTTCTCCTGAAAGAGATGGAAAGAATTAGCGAGGAAAATGGATTCAACCGGGTAACAGAGTTTTCTTTCGGCGGGACTGATTATTTTATACACGTCCTGGCAGTAAGCGAGGAATACTATCTCTTCGTAGTGACGAAAGAGACAGTGCTGACGGGGAAGAGCAAGTTTTATCTAAGATCTTCCGCCCCGAAACTTCAGGATATTCTTTGAGTTCCTTATCCATGGTGGGAGGAGGAGTTTGATGAAGATTCTTTTAATTAGCGGACCCAATATCAATCTGACGGGAAAGCGTGAAAAAGAGCACTATGGAGGCGATACGTATGACTCCATCGTTGAAAAACTGAGAGATCTTATTTCCCCCCGGGGGACCGAGTTGGAATTTTTTCAGTCAAACCACGAGGGTGCAATAGTAGATATGATCCAGGGAGCAATGGGCAGGTTCGATGGAATCGTCATGAACCCGGGTGCGTATACCCACACTAGCGTTGCAATAAGGGATGCCCTTCTCGCATCGGGGTTGCCAACCGTTGAAGTACACATGTCAAATGTGTATTCGAGGGAAGACTTTCGGAAAAAATCTACCATAGAAGATATTGCCGTAGGTAAAGTGTGCGGGTTCGGCTGGCACTCTTACTTCCTGGGTGCAGTCGGTTTAATCGAATACCTGAAGGACAGGTGAAATGTTCGATTTTAAGGCCAGGGGGATACAACTCTCCCGACGCCTCAAGAGGCGGAAGAAAATTCCCTACATGGTCACATCCATGACGGACATACGGTATTTAACGGGATTCACGGGGTCTGACGGGATACTCCTGATTCTTGAGGGGAAGTCTGTGTTGGGTACAGATGGGAGGTACCGGCTCCAGGTTGAGGAGGAAGTTTCCTCAGCTGAAGGGTATGTATATTCCAGAAAACGGGATATTTTCAGGAAGTTCTTGAAGAAGGGGAGCCCACTCCACTTTGACAGGGACACCATGTCATTTGTAACCCACAAGGCCCTCGTGAAGATGGGGTACAAGATGGTTCCCCTTGCCTCACCCCTCTCTTCCTTTAGAGCTGTAAAAGATCAATCTGAAATAGAATGTATAGAAAAGGCAGCCGTTATCGGGACTACTGCCTTCATCTCTTCCATTTCAACTATGGAGGAGGACCAGTCAGAACGAAAGATGGCTGCACGAATAGAGTTTGAGATGAAGGATAGAGGTGCGGAAGGCCCTTCTTTTCCGCCTATTGTCGCATATGGTTGTAAGACTGCATATCCCCATGCGCGGCCAGGCGATCAGAATTCGAAAGGATCAACACTCATGCTCTTCGATTACGGTTCCCGGTATAAAGGCTACTGTTCTGATGAGACCGTTACGGTATTGAAAGAGGATGGGAAAGGGAACAAGTTGGTGAGGAGAATGTTTGACGCAGTCAGGAAAGCCATGGAAGGTGCATATTCAGTGATAAGAGACGGTGTTTCATGCCGGGAAGTTGACAGGAAAGCTAGAGGAATTATTGAAGGTTTGGGCTTTGGCGACTACTTTGAACACTCGACAGGACACGGAGTAGGGTTGGATGTCCACGAACCCCCTTATATTTCAAGATATTCCAGGGAGATATTAAAAGCAGGGATGGTTATCACAATTGAGCCGGGTATTTACATGAAGGGAATAGGTGGTGTAAGATTGGAAGACCTCATGGTAGTTACCCATGAGGGATACGAGAGGCTTACGTACCTGCCGAAAGGCTATACAATCCCGATCTGTGCTTGAGGAGAAAACATGTACTCCACCTCTGATTTCAGGAAAGGATTGAAAATTGAGTACGAGGAGGACCCTTATATCCTCGTGGATTTTCTTCATGTCAAACCGGGGAAAGGTGGTGCTTTCGTGAGGACGAAGTTGAAAAACCTGAAAACAGGTTCTGTGATAGACCATACCTTCCGTTCTGGGGAGAAGTGTGCGGAGCCTCTGCCGCTCCTATAAGGATGGGAAGCTCTCGAAGCGACAAAGCATCAAGGATAAGAACTGCCCTACCAGAGCCTGTGGCCCAGCTTTTCAGATTATCCGATGTTTTATCGGCATGCTCCGGATAT
>CAYSOQ010000159.1:0-4039 GCA_964432685.1 uncultured bacterium | reverse complement strand
GCCGCCCCGCACGTCTCTCCGTGGAAGTAGCCGCGAGCACCGCTCCGGAGGGGAAAGCCGCGTATCCCTCTACCGTACTCATGAATGCAATACCTGCAAGGGTGGCGGGAGTAGGAGAAGTATTCGCCGCTGTCCCTTCCCCGGGTGGTACAGCCCTGGACGAGGTGCTGGGGGCATGTTATCTTGCCGGTGTCGACGTACTGTATAAAATGGGGGGGGCCCAGGCGATTGCGGCATTTGCATTCGGGACGAAATCAGTTAAGAGAGTGGATATCATCGCAGGCCCCGGCAACCAGTATGTTGCTGAGGCAAAGAGGCAACTTTTCGGCACAGTAGGTATCGATATGCTGGCGGGTCCTTCGGAACTTGTTGTTCTCGCCGATTCATCGGCAAACCCAAGGTTCGTTTCGTACGACATGGTTTCTCAGGCCGAACATGGTGAGGATGCCTTTGTCTCCCTCGTAACCAATTCAAGAGAACTTGCAAGAGAAGTGGAATTTGTTGCCGGGGAGATTGCTTCTCGAGAGAGGAGAAAGAAAATTATTTCCGCCGCGCTGATGAATTCACCCATTTTCCTGGTGGGAAGTATCCAGAAAGCCGTGTCAGTGGTGAATCGGCTTGCACCGGAACACCTTTCGGTTCAACTTCGAAGAGGAGAGGATTTTGTAACTTCACTGAAGAAGGCGGGGACTATATTTGTAGGGCCATATTCTCCGGTAGCAGTTGGAGACTATCTGGCCGGTATCAACCATACGCTTCCCACAGGAGGCACAGCCCGTTTTTCCTCCCCTCTGGGGGTGTATAATTTTATGAAGCGAATGAACGTGGTTTCTTACACGGAACCATCTCTAAAAAAGGACATGAAGGATATTTCCAGGGTAGCGAAGAGGGAAGGATTGCATGCCCATGGGAATTCGGTTGCAGAAAGGTTCAAGAGAAAGAAGTAGGGGGTATGGGATGACGAGGAAGGAAAAAAGGGAACGAGAGACCAAGGAAACGCGAATATCGGTCGAGTTGAACCTTGACGGGAAAGGGGAATTTTCCGTTGATACAGGGGTGCCCTTCTTCGACCATATGCTCTCTCTCTTTGCGAAACATGGGCTCTTCGACCTGGTGGTAGAGGCAAGGGGGGATATCGAAGTGGATTACCATCATCTCGTAGAGGATACCGCCATCGTCCTGGGTGGGGTCGTGAAAAAGGCACTTGGGAATATGGAGGGGATACGGAGGTATGGGTTTTCCGCAGTTCCAATGATCGAGGCGTACGCAGAAGTAGCCATGGATGTGAGTAACAGGCCTCACTATGTGTTCCGCTGTCCCGTGAAAACCGAGAAGGTCGGGTTATTCGACACGGAGCTCGTGGAGGAGTTCATCCGGGCGTTCTCTCAACACTCAGGAATATGTATCCATGTAAACGTACCGTATGGTAACAACACCCACCATACGATCGAAGCGGTGTTCAAAGCTCTGGGAAGATCTCTGGATCAGGCCACTATGATCGATGAAAGGGTAAAAGGGGTCCCATCAACGAAAGGTTTATTTTAATTGGGAAAACGTGTCGACATTGGAATCGTGGACTATGACATGGGGAATCTCATGAGCGTGTCCCGGGCCTTCGCGTCCCAGGGGTTTTCCGTTACGGTCTCGGAGGATGCAGGCAAACTTGAGTGTGTGTCGGGCCTGGTGCTACCGGGAGTAGGGGCCTTCAGGGATTGCATGAGGAACCTCGAGGAGCGGGGCCTTACGGGATTTATCCGTGACTGGATCTTATCGGGAAAATACTTTCTGGGAATATGCCTGGGCCTTCAACTTCTCTTTACTGAGAGCCTCGAATTCGGAGTATACCGGGGCTTCGAACTGATAAAGGGACAGGTGGTTAAATTCCCGCATGGCATGAAAGAACCCACCTCTTACGCGGAGGGAACTGAAGAAGAAATATTGAAAGTCCCCCACATGGGGTGGAATCAGGTCCACTACCCCGAGGGAAGCCCATTCTTCCAGGGTATCCCCCAGGACTCAAATTTCTACTTCGTCCATTCTTATTACGTGGTGCCAGGTGAGGAGGTGCGTACATGCCGAACGAAGTATGGAATAGAGTTCGTATCCGGGATCGAGAGAGACAATGTGATTTCAGTTCAGTTTCACCCTGAGAAGAGCCAGAAAGTGGGACTTAGGCTCTTGAAAAACTTCGGGACCCTGGCGGTGGGAGAGAGGATGCAATCATGAATTTTCAGATCATACCTGCTATCGATATCATAAGTGGCAAGTGTGTGAGGCTCCGTCAGGGGAGGGTGGAGGACATGACAGTTTTTTCGGAGGATCCTGTTCTCGTTGCGAAGAGGTGGGAGCAGTTGGGTGCAGATGCGATCCATGTGGTTGATCTGGATGGTGCATTCAAGGGAGTTCCCGTTAACTTTCATATTATTGAGCGCATGGCATCTGAGGTGGCTGTCCCAATTCAGGTGGGTGGCGGTGTCAGGACCCTTGAAATTGCATCCCGATATTTTGATGCTGGAGTAGGGAAAGTGATTCTTGGGACAACAATTGTTCGAGACAGGAAAAGCATCTTTAAGATTACCAAAGAGTATGGAGACAGTGTTATCGCTGCTATCGACGCAACGAAGGGTAAGGTCGCTATCCGGGGTTGGGTCGAAGTTACGGGGATTTCGGCCATCGACCTTGCATGTGACCTGGAGAGCGTGGGAATCAGTTCATTCATATACACGGATATTAGCAGGGATGGCATGCTCGAAGGTCCCGATTACGGTTCCATCGAAACCTTCGCCACTTCAGTAAAAGGCCGTGTGATAGCCTCGGGGGGGATCACAGCGGTGGGAGATATTCTGAAAATTAGAGAGATTTCCCTGAAGAAGGCGGAAAAACGTATTACTGGAGTAATCGTGGGGAGAGCCCTCTACTCATCGAGGATAGATTTCAGGGAAGCCAGGATGGCCTTGAAGGGGAAGGGATGCTGACAAAACGGATCATTCCATGCCTTGATGTACATAACGGGAGGGTTGTTAAAGGTGTGAACTTCGTAAATCTGAGGGACGCTGGAGACCCGGTTGAGATTGCGACACGGTACGATTTTGAGGGGGCGGATGAACTCACATTCCTGGATATCACAGCTTCCCACGAGAACAGGGAGATTATCATAGATGTGGTGAGACGGACTGCGGAAAGGATCTTTATGCCACTTACCGTGGGAGGGGGGGTGAGGAACCTTGACGACATAAGAAACCTCCTCCGTGCCGGGGCGGACAAGGTTTCCATTAACACGGCTGCGGTATTTGACCCTGACTTTGTCGCGAAAGCATCAAGGCGCTTCGGTAGCCAATGTATCGTGGTTGCCATCGATGCCAGGAAGAGCGAAGGCACCGATGAGACATTCGAAGTCTTCACTCACGGGGGGAGGAAGGGGGCGGGGTTAGATGCTGTTTCCTGGTCCATTCGGGCGGAGGAACTCGGAGCGGGAGAGATACTTCTCACGAGTATGGATAGGGACGGGACCAGGGATGGATACGATATCGATCTTACGAGGGCCGTGGTGGATGCAGTGGGGATTCCCGTTATTGCCTCGGGAGGAGTGGGCACTCTCCAGCACCTGTACGAGGGAATTGCGGAAGGGGGGGCCGGTGCTGTGCTCGCGGCATCCATCTTCCATTACTGTGAATATTCGGTTGAAGAAGCAAAAATATTTCTCGAGGAAAAAGGGGTCTCCGTGAGGCTTCAGTGAGAAGCCAGGGACCAAAGCCGTTGAGGAGATTACAGGGGGGATAGTATGAGGGATGACCTCGATCTTAACGAGTTTCTGGGAAAAGTTAAATTTGACGACAGTGGGCTGGTTCCGGTTGTGACCCAGGATGCCTCTGATGGTACTGTTCTCATGGTGGCCTATGCAAACAGGGAAGCGATCATACTAACGTGCGAGAAGAGGGTCGCCCATTATTTCAGCCGGTCCCGGAACACACTCTGGCTGAAGGGGGAATCATCGGGAAACATTCAGGATATCCTTGAAATTTATTATGATTGCGACATA
>CAYSOQ010000158.1:0-4050 GCA_964432685.1 uncultured bacterium | reverse complement strand
GGATGGGTTAGATGAGGGGTGACCTCACCCTTAGAGGGAACGTACTGCACCTATGAGGCATCTTAGAAAAAGCCTTATCAAACGGAAAAGGAAGAAGAAATAATAGATCGGAGGAGATGATCCGATGTTTTTTTCCGGCCTCAGGGATTTACTCCTGGAGGTGAAACCACACGGGGAGCGTGAAGAGGGAGGATTCAGGATCGCATCTGTCCTCGTCCCTCTTGTCAGGGACGTGAAGGATATATCCGTGGTTCTCTCCACGCGGACTGAACGTGTCCCCCATCATAAAGGGCAGGTTTGCTTTCCCGGAGGTTCGAGGGATGAAGAGGACACTTCACTCGTCGGGACTGCTCTGAGGGAAGCCCGGGAGGAACTGGGGATCCTTGAAGAAGACGTGGAGCTTCTCGGGGAACTCCCACCAGTTCCAACTATGACGGAGTTTCTTATTTCCCCCTATGTAGGAATCCTGCCAGGAAATTACCCCTTTAGGTGTGACGAATACGAGGTCGAGGAAGTCTTTCAAGTCCCTCTCTCTATATTTCTTCAGACAGATCGGTACAGGACGATGGAGACTTTTTTTCGGGGAGAACCCCATCCCGTTTATTTTTTCGACTACAATGAAAAAACCATCTGGGGAGCCACTGCGAAGATACTCCGCAGGCTTGCCGAGCTGATCATAGATGGAGGCCTTCAGGCCTCCATCCAGTAGTGATCTATTTCTCTATCAAAGGGGAAAAGGAATGTTTCCTTTCAGTTGACTTTGATATGGGCACTTTATAATATTTATATTTAAACTGTTTGTGGGAGGGGAATAATGGACGAGGACTTACGATTTGATAGTCTTTGTGTACACGGGGGACAGGAAGCCGATCCAACTACGCTCGCCAGGGCTGTTCCAATTTACCAGACAACATCATACCTGTTCAAAGATGCAGACCATGCGGCAAATCTTTTCGCGCTGAAGGAATTTGGTAACATTTACACTCGGATCATGAATCCCACTTCCGATGTTCTAGAAAAGCGGATGGCCCTCCTGGAGGGGGGAGTGGGCGCTCTTGCACTTGCATCTGGACAGGCTGCAGAGACTCTCACAATTCTGAATATCGCCAAATCAGGAGAGGAGATTATATCCTCAGCCTCCCTTTACGGGGGGACGGTTACCCTCTTTTCATCCACCCTTAAAAAAATGGGAATCAATACAATTTTTGTTGATCCAACAGACCCGGAGAATTTCAAGAGGGCTATCACCCCGAAGACGCGGCTCATCTTCGGTGAAACTGTGGGAAACCCGAAACTCGATGTGCTCGACATTGAGGCGGTTGCAAAGATTTCCCATGAAGCGGGGATACCATTGGTAATTGACAACACAGTTCCTACCCCTGTCCTTTGCCGGCCTTTCGAGTGGGGGGCAGATATAGTAGTCCATTCGGCCACAAAGTATATCGGGGGCCACGGGACCTCCATAGGTGGGGTCATCGTTGATTCTGGGAATTTCAACTGGGCAAACGGGAATTTCCCGGAATACACGGAACCCGATCCGAGTTACCATGGAGTAAGTTACGTGGAATCCTTCGGGAATCTTGCCTTCATCATCAAGGCGAGAGTTCAACTTCTCAGAGATATGGGCCCTGCCATGAGCCCTTTCAACTCGTTCCTCTTCCTTCAGGGACTGGAGACAATCCATGTGAGGATGAAGAAGCATTGTGAGAACGCAGCTAAAGTTGCGGATTTCTTAACGGGCCATCCCAAGGTGAATTGGGTGTGTTTCCCTGGGCTGGAGAAACATGATACATATGACCTTGCGAAAAAGTATATGAGTGGTGGGTTTTCTGGGCTTATCGGGTTCGGTATCGAGGGAGGCTACGAGGCAGGTAGAGCGTTCATAAATAATGTAAAACTCCTTTCCCTTCTCGCGAATATAGGTGATTCGAAGTCCCTCGTAATCCATCCATCCAGTACCACCCACCAGCAGTTGACTCCGGAGGATCAGCTCGCAGCAGGAGTTACTCCTGAGTTCATCAGACTTTCAATCGGCATCGAAGATCCTCTAGACATTATCGAAGATATTGACCAGGCGCTGGCAGGATGCTAGGAGGGGCCGAAAGGGATATGCACGTGAAAGAAGGCAGTGTAGGAATCATAAAGAAGCAGTTTTTTACATTTGCCGAACCTCCTGATGTTTTTTCTCTCGAGTGTGGGAGCAGCCTCGGGCCTGTAACTCTGGCCTATGAGACATACGGGGAACTCAACGGGGATAAATCCAACGCCATACTCATTCTCCACGCGCTTTCGGGAGATTCCCACGCGGCGGGACGCTATGGTGGGGAAGAACGAAAACCGGGGTGGTGGGACAATGTCATTGGTCCCGGTAAAGCCTTCGATACGGAAAAGTATTTCGTCATAAGTTCCAACGTGATCGGCGGGTGCCAGGGAAGTACGGGGCCCTCGTCGATCAATCCCGACACGGGGAACCCATACGGCCTTTCATTTCCCATGATAACCATCAAAGATATGGTGGACACCCAGGCCGAGCTTATAAAGCACCTGGGGATCGATAAGCTATTAGCAGTATCGGGTGGTTCTATGGGAGGGATGCAGGCTCTACAGTGGGCCGCCTCATATCCAGAGAGAGTGGAGCTTTCCATCCCAATCGCAACTACCGCGAAGAGTTCACCTCAGGGCATCGCGTTCAGTGAGGTCGGAAGGGTAGCCATCATGTCAGATCCAGATTTCAATGGTGGGGATTATTACGGGAAAAACATACCGAAGAAAGGGCTCTCTCTCGCCCGTATGATCGGTCATATAACCTATCTCTCAGATGAATCCATGCATATAAAATTCGGACGTGCCTTCAGAGGCAATGACAGGCCTTCATTCCAGTTCGGTGTCGATTTCGAAGTGGAAAGTTACCTTCATTACCAGGGAGATACATTTGTAAACAGGTTTGATGCGAATTCCTACCTTTATATCACCAAGGCGATCGACTATTTCGACCTGTCTGCCGGAACAGGGTCCCTCTCGGAAGCATTCAAAGGGGTTGATACGAGTTTTCTCATTATCGCTTTCACATCTGACTGGCTTTACCCGGTATACCAGGGAAAAGAGATCGTAAGAGGCCTCATGATAAACGGCATTGATGTGACATATTGTCAGATCGATTCAAAATATGGCCATGACGCGTTTCTACTCGACGAGGGTGAGATGTCCACTGTGATCAAGAACTATCTGGATAACCATGCGAAGATACTAGGTATTATCGAGTGACGGAAAGAGCGGCCAGGCTGGATCATAATGTAATCGTCAGGCTCATTCCTGAGAAGAGCAAGGTGCTGGATCTCGGATGTGGTGACGGGGCCCTCCTCGAGAAGTTGATGGGAAAACGGAAGATCAACGGGAGGGGCATCGAGATTTCGGAGATCGGGGTCAAACAGTGCATAAGCAAGGGGCTGACGGTATTCCAGGGAGACCTTGACGAAGGATTGAGGGATATTCCGGATTCTTCCTTCGACTTCGTAATCCTCAACCAGACGCTTCAGGCGGTTAAAAAGCCCGACCTGGTGCTCTCGGAGATGCTTCGAGTGGGCAGAAAAGGGATTGTGGGGTTTCCCAATTTCGGGTACTGGAAAGTGAGGAGTTATCTCCTCCTGAGAGGAGAAATGCCGAAGACAAGGTCACTTCCCTTCGAGTGGTACAATACTCCAAACATCCACTTTTTTACCATCAAGGATTTTTTTAGTTTCTGCCGCGGGAACGGCATTCAAATCGAGAAAAAAGTCTATTTTTCAACGGAAGGGGGAGGGAGGATCCTGGGAGGGGCTATGCCGAACCTCTTCGCGGAACACGCCATACTCGTCGTATCCCACTGAGCCTATATCCCTCGGATTTAAAATTCATGAATTTCCCTGTAGTAGCGATTTCTCAACATTCCTTAACAAAGGGTGAATTATTGACAACGGTGGGTAAGTGGTTTACTTTATATATCTGTTTTGATTTTCGGGGCTGTAGCTCAGCTGGGAGAGCGCATGACTGGCAGTCATGAGGTCGCGGGTT
>CAYSOQ010000157.1:0-4054 GCA_964432685.1 uncultured bacterium | reverse complement strand
ATTTAATATTTGTTTGGAGTTTCGTGCTTAGTATTTCGAAATTTACTTAGAATCAGGAACTATAAAATTTTACTTAGGTTTCACTGATCTGATATAATTATCCGGTGAATTTTAAGACGGAGAGAAAATACGAAGGGGTTCCCATAATCGGGGCCGTGGCGGCAGCGTTTGCCGCTTCTTTATGTTGCGGCGGCCCACTTGTGCTTCTAATTATGGGAACCACAGCCGCTTGTATCCCAAGCCTTCGCTTTTTACTCCCCTACAAACCATTCTTTATAGGGATATCCCTCCTCTTCCTTGGATTTGCATATTACCGGGTTTTCGGAAAGGCAAAAGAAGGAGAGGTGGGAAATGGAGCGAAGATGGGAGCCTACTGTCCATACCCCAGAAAGGGGAGGGCAAACAAGATCATGCTGTTGACTGCAACCGTCCTCATCCTGCTTCTCATCCTGTTCCCCTATATAAGCCAATTCTTTGGAGCTGCAGGGCACTAGGAAGCCCTCTTACCCTTTTTCCGGAGACCATCCATCTAAAGTTTTCGATATGAGACTTGAGAGTGCCCTTTGATGGATTGCCAGCGCCTCATCTCCATGAAGGACGAAACGGACACGTTTCACCGATTTCAGGTGAGGCGCCGCGAGAATGATTGCCCTAATCGCGATTTCTGCCGCCTCGATCATGGGATAACCGAAAATTCCCGTGGATATGGATGGAAATGCCAGGGATTCCAGCCCCTTTTCCTCTCCCCTCAAAAGTGCATTCCTGTAGCATTTCCCGAGTAGTTTGTCCGCCGGTTCATCTACGCCGTATATGGGCCCCAGGCAATGAATCACGAATGGGTTCGGCAGGTTGTGGCCCCTCGTGATGACTGCTTCTCCCGGCCTGATGGGCGCATGATTTCTGCACTCCCTGTCAAGGCCCGGCCCCGCTTTCCGGTGGATGGCTCCCGCAACTCCTCCCCCCGGTCTCAGCTGGGCATTCGCGGCGTTCACCACGCAGTCGAACCCTTCCTGGGATGCAATATCCCCCCCGACACACTCGACAGTTATGCCTGAAATCTCTTTTTTCAAGTTCCATGTCCTATGGATTACCCTGCTAATTCCTTCAACCGCTCCCACACCTCCGCTACCTGTCCTTTGACTTTCCCCCTGGGTCAGATGTGGGAGATCTCTACCACTCCCATGAATTCCCTTCCAGATATCTTCTCCATTATCCTGGCGCCATATTTCTTGAGAGTTTCTTTCTTCTTAGTAGCGGTGTTCTTCTATCCCACTTCGGACCTTTTCCGGGTCAGTGTCTCTTTCATAAAGTGGGGTTATCTTCCCATCCAGAAGTCCCAGGTTTTCCTCGAAAGTGTTTTTCTCATTATTTTCGTAAATAACCCCGAGAGCTATCTTTCCTTCCTCTATTGCGACCTTGAACGCATCCTCCCGGTTCCCCGGATCGTGTGAGTCATCAAGGTAATATGTGTTTTCCTTGAACCACTTGAAGGTATTTTGCTTGTTGAAAGTCACACAGGGTTGGAAGATGTCCACTAATGCATATCCCCTGTGTGAAATCGCTTTTTTCATGATTTCCTTCGTTTCTTCCATATCTCCCATGAATGCTCTGGCAACGAAGGATGCATCCAGCGCTACTGCTACTGACACGGGGTTAAAGGGTTCATGAGAGACTCCCTTAACCTGAACCGGAGTGATGAACCCTTTTCTGCTCGTGGGGGATGCCTGCCCCTTTGTGAGGCCATATACCATATTGTTGTGGACCAGGTTTGTTATATCCGGATTTCTCCTGATGGTATGAATAAAGTGGTTTCCTCCCTCTCCATACATGTCCCCATCACCGCTTGCGGCTATTACCGTCAGGGAAGGGTTCGCCGCCTTGATCCCCGTGGCAGGGGGGAGGGCCCGTCCGTGGAGCCCGTTGAAGACATTGGCCTTGAGGTAATGGGGAATCTTTGCAGCCTGGCCGATCCCCGACACGAGAACCAGCTCTTCTGGACTTATATGGAGTTCAGAAAGGGCCCCTTTCAATATATTCAGTATTCCGAAGTTCCCGCATCCAGGACACCATGCAATATCAATATTTTCGAGGTCGAACACATGCCTGGCCATTTGAACCCTCCTTACCGGGAAAGAAGTTCCCGGATCCTCGCCTCCACTTCCTCTACGGAGAAAGGAAGGCCATTATACTTGAGGATCTTCCCGTCGAACTCGACTCCCCCCTCCATCATGAGAAGTCGGGCAAATTGCCCGGTGGCATTGCCTTCGAGGGCAAATACACTCCGGGCCCGCGAGATTATCTCCAGGCTGGCTGGGGAAACGGGGTAGAGCTGGGAAAAATGAAGTGCAGAAACTCTCTCATCACCAAGCCTGGATATGGCTTCCCCCACCACTGTCTTCGTAGAGCCCCAGCAGATCACGAGCATATCGAATTCATCCCCCCCAATCAGGGAGGGAGGCACTGCCTCTTCTGCAAGGAACTCAAGGCGTTTCATCCTCTTGTCCACCATTCTTATGCGGAGGTCGAGGTCCTCCGTAATATGTCCTTCCGTATCGTGTTCATCGCTGTCCGCCAGGACGACTCCATCCCCGTAACCCGGGACTGCCCTGGGGGAAATGCCGCTTTCCGTGAAGGCGTATCGTTTGTAATCATCCCCCGATCTGACGATGCCTTTTTCGATGGGTTTACCTGTATAAGGAAGGTCGGGAATATTGTAGAAGGTGTCCACATAGTACTGATCGGTCAATATAAACACGGGTACCTGGTAGTTTGCCGCAAGGTCGAATGAATTTTTCGTCAGGGAAAATCCCTCTTCTATTGATCCAGGTGCGTAGACTACACGGGGAAATTCTCCGTGGCCCCCGTACAGAACGAGATTTAGATCACCCTGCTCTGTGCGGGTGGGAAGGCCCGTACCGGGGCCGGGACGCTGTGCAACATGGATCACGAGAGGGCTCTCCATGATACCTGCCAGGCTTACCCCCTCCGTCATGAGGTCGAACCCCCCTCCAGACGTGGTTACCATTGCCCTTGCGCCGGCATACCATGCTCCAAGGGCCATATTTACCGCGCTTATTTCATCCTCAACCTGCTCCACGACGATCCCAAACTCCTCCCCATGCTGAGAGAGGTAGACCAGCACCCCCGTAGAAGGGGACATGGGATAGGAGGAAATGAAATTGCACCCCCCTGCTATGGCCCCAAGGGAGATGGCTTCATTTCCATTCAGAAGGAGGTCTCCATGTATTTCGGGATTTCCAGGAATATTTATGATTTTTCCCGACTTCACAAGTGATACCCCGATGTCACATCCCCTGCTTAAGGCCTCCAGATCTTTCTCGACTACGCCTTCACCTTTGCTTTCAAAGGTTTTTCTGATGAAACCGTCGAGAATATCCACATCTATATCGAATATACATGCGAGGACCCCTGTGGCCACGATGTTCGAGTAAAATCCGGCTCCCGCTGATTTAGCGATGTTTGTGAAGGGAGTTTCAATGCAGAGATTTTTTTCGCAGTCGATCTCTCCGGCGATTTTTTCCTTTTCTCCTATTATCACCGTGTGTGGGGTGATACGGTCCTTGAGACGTTTGATGGATTCTGTAGAAAGGGGAATGAGGATGTCGATCCTCTCCGACCAGGCATACACGGGGACCTCTGACACACGGATAGTTGTGGAATTGCTTCCGCCGCGGACACGGGACATGTATTCTTTCGTGGCGAACACGTGGTAGCCAGAGCTCTTCAGGATGCGGAGTATAAGGTGTTCCACCGTCTGAATGCCCTGCCCCGCCTCTCCGCACAGTACGATATTTAGATCCTTGAGTTTAGCCTTATTGCCCACGATCCTCTCTCCTTGTCAGCAGGGGAGATAGCGCCTTATTGGGTACGTATTTTTTCCCATATATTCGATGTGCAGTGTCGGCGAAGGGATTCCAGACGGAACATGAAAAGATTTCAAAGGTTTTCATAATGGTACTGGACCATGGCAAGTGGCGCGCTGGCCGCCCGGCGGGCCCAGCTCGATACAGAACAACGCCCTACCGAATCCTCG
>CAYSOQ010000156.1:0-4076 GCA_964432685.1 uncultured bacterium | reverse complement strand
CCTCCACGATCCTCCTTGCAAGGCCCTCGACGATTGCCGTCTTCCCTACCCCGGCTTCCCCTATGAGAACCGGGTTGTTCTTCGTGCGCCGGTTCAAAACCTGGATCAACCTCCGGACTTCTTCATCCCTTCCTATGACGGGGTCGAGTTTCTCCCTCCTCGCAAGTTCAGTGAGATCCCTTCCATACTTTTCGAGAGGCCTGAATTTGTCCTCGGGAGACTCATCTGTAACACGCGTGCTCCCTCTCAAATGGGAGAGGGCCATAAGGATCGATTCTCTCTCGACCCCGTGAGTGCCGAGTATCGCTCTGACCTGCCCTGCCTCTTCATGAGTCCCGGCCAGAAGAAGGTGTTCACACGATATGTACTCATCCTTGAGTTCCTCCATTTCGGTGAAGGCAATTTCGAATAGTTTTCCCATGGAGGGGGAAAGATACTTCTGGGATACACCAGAGACCCTGGGCAACTTCTCAATCTCCCCTTCGATCTCACTTGTAATGGACGTAGGCCTCGCCCCTATCTTCTTTACGATCTCGTGGGAGATATTCTCATTGTCAGACAGGAGAGCGAGAAGGAGGTGGAGATTCTCAACAGCTTGATTCCCATGGGCCTCAGATATTCTCCCCGCCTTTTCCAGCGCTTCCTTGGCTTTGATCGTAAATTTATCCAGGCTTATCACCTAAACACCTCTTCTAGGGTTATTCCGATACTGCGAAAAGGATGGGCCGGGAAGAGCCTTCCCGCCTTACCTGGCGGGAAGGCCTGTATTCCTATCTTTTCTTCAACACAACGAACATTCTCATCTTTCCCCGCTCGATGAGAAAGAGCACATTTTTCTCCTTCTTCACCTTCTTCAGGGCATTTCTGAACTCATCCAGGCCTTTAATCGATACCCTGTTGACCTGACGAATGATATCCTGCCCCTTAATGCCAACATCATCGGCTGGAGAACCTGCCTCAACACCTGTAACGATCACTCCCTCCCGATTTTCAATGTTCAAATGTTTCGCCACTTCTTCACTTATATCCTGAACGGCAACCCCGAGTTCTCCAATCACATCGGTGCCATATTTCGTGCCCACTCCTTCTTTTAGTTCGCCGATCTTTACAGTGAGGTTTTTCTTCTTCCCATCTCTCACCACAGTCAAATTGGCCCTCTTCCCAGGAGCTGTAGATGCTACCAGGCTGGGAAGTTCATGGGGATCATGCACCTTCTTCCCTTCAAACTGCGTGATCACATCTCCCTGTTTTAGCCCGGATTTTTCCGCAGGAGAATCTTCAATAACCTGGGTTACGATTACACCGTCAGTCCCTTTGAGCCCGATCGATTCTGCCATGTCAGGAGTGATCTTCTGGATATAGACCCCGAGAAACCCTCTCACCACTTTCCCTTTCGCCTTAAGCTGGGTGAACACATTTCTGCCGATATTTGCAGGTATTGCGAAGCCGATCCCCTGCCCTCCCTGGACGATAGCAGTATTGATCCCCACCACTTCTCCCTTGAGGTTGAATAGTGGGCCCCCACTGTTTCCGGGGTTAATGGATGCATCGGTCTGGATAAAATCATCGTAGGGCCCTGAACCGATTACTCTCCCCTTCGCACTCACAATACCTGTTGTCACCGTATGGGAGAGACCGAAAGGATTTCCGATGGCTACAACCCAGGCACCCACTTCAAGAGCCTCTGAATCCCCGAGCTTTACATGGGGAAGGCTTTCCCCTGCTTCAATTTTAATGAGGGCAATATCTGTTTTGGGATCTGTGCCGATCACATCGGCCTTGAACTCTTTCTCATCATGGAGCCTCACCGTGATCTCATCGGCACGTTGCACCACATGGTTATTAGTCAAAATATAGCCGTCTCCCGTTACGATGAAACCCGACCCGAGTGATTTTCTCTTCTGCCCACGAGGCAACCTTCCGAAAAAATCCTTGAAAAAATCTTCAAAGGGATCCCTTCCGAAAGGGGACCTGTAATTTGGCCTTTTGTACTTCACGATTGTTGTAGTACTGATATTCACAACCGCAGGCTTTACCATTTTCACCAGATCGGGAATGTTCTCTGGAAGATGGAATGAGGATGTACCATGGCTTCCCTTATCTTCAATGAATGCCGCTCCACTGTCCTGGTTGAAATTCCGAAAATTTCCGAAAAAGATAAAGCCCACAATTAATGTGAGTACTATGATCAGAAGCGAAGTTCTTACTCTCCTCATTTACACGTACCTCCCTTTTTCTCCCGTAGACGAACGAGGGGCATCAATTATTCGGATCTTCTTCAGATAATTTGACGTAAATCATTTGTAACTGGTAAAGAGATTCCTTCAAGAGATCCTCTTCCGCCTTCTCAAGGTTCCCCCTGGTTTTGACATTAAGAGCCTCGAGGATATCTATAAGCTGACGGGCCGATGTGAGATCGGGTTCACTCCTTTCCTCACCCTCCTCGCCAGCCAGTCCCAGCGCTCCCAGTGCACTCGTGTGAAGGGATAGAAAGAGCCCCGTGAGTCCAGGTAAGACCCCTCCACTGGATTCGGTACCGGGCTGCGACTCCTTGACCGTCGGTGGAGCCTCATTACGGTCTTCCCCGGCAGAGTTTTCCCTGCCAATCTTACGCCGGTCCACCACTTTGAAACCCTTCTGCTCTTTTTCAGTCATTTACACTACTACCTCCGTGCACTGGACCACCAGATTCCCATTTTCAACATGCAGGAGAAAGGTCTCGGAGTCCTTCCACTTCATGGTAACGGGAATCTTCACTTTCTCATCGATGGTTCTCTTAAGGAACCGGGCACCGTATTTGAGGCTGAAACCTTCCGACGCGAGGAGTTCGAGGACATCATCTGAGTAGATAAGCGACTTCCCGGAGTTCTTCATCATAGTATGGATGGAATCAAGATACCTTTCGGCGATTATCTTCACCTCATTCTCCATAAGGGGTTGAAAAATAATTACATCATCGATCCTGTTTATGAACTCAGGTTGAAATCTCTGCTCCACCAAATTCATAACGTTTTTTTTCACCGACTCGTACCTGCCAGCCTCCGTAGTAAACCCGAGAGGTTTTGTGAGACGGGCATATTCGCCCGCACCGAGATTGCTCGTCATGATTATTATGGAATCGCTGAAATAGACCTTCTTGCCTCGCCCATCGGTGAGCCACCCTTCATCGAAAACCTGGAGGAAGAGGTTGAGAACATACTGCCCAGCCTTCTCAACTTCATCCAGGAGCACCACGGTGTAAGGGTTATCCTTGATCTGGTTCGTAATGATCCCCCCCCGCTCGGAACCCACGATACCCCTCGGCATCCCGATGAGTTTATCAACCGATACGGACCCCTCGCGGTATTCGGACATGTCGATTCGAACCATCTTTTGATCGTCTCCGAAAAGGTAATTCGACAACGCCTTGGCCATCTCCGTCTTCCCCACACCAGTAGGGCCGAGAAAGAGGAGAACTCCATCAGGTTTGAAGAAATTTTCCTTTAGTGGACCCTTGTTAAGCCTCAGGGACCGGGCAACAGCCGAAATTGCCTCTTTCTGGCCAACGACCCTGGATTCGAGGGCCTCTTCGATATCGGAAAACCTGTCCACTACATCTCTCTGGATGATGTCCACTGAGGTCCTCGTTTCACGGGCGATCACATCGATCACGTGCTCGGGAAGAACCACGTTCCCGTCATCTCCTATTTCCACCTTCACTGATGCGGTATCGAGCCAGTTGATCAACTTGTCCGGGAGCCGGTGGGACCTTGCGTACCTGTTCGACATTGAGAGAGCCATCTCAATTGCCATATCGTCAATAACGACTCCGTAGTTCGACTCGAGTCGGTGCCTGATCCCGTATAGGATTTCTCTCGTTTCATCTAGAGATGGTTCGTCCACCTTTATCGTCCTGAACCTCCTGGAAAGGGCTTCATCCTCCTGGACGATCTCCTTGTACTCAGTCGCTGTGGTAGCACCAATGATCTGGACTTCTCCCCTCGCAAGAGATGATTTGAATATATTCGCCGCGTCAGAAGGAACACCCATGGCTGATCCGGCTCCTATCAAAGTATGGGCTTCATCAACGAAACGAA
>CAYSOQ010000155.1:0-4114 GCA_964432685.1 uncultured bacterium | reverse complement strand
CCTTCCTCTTGGTAACTGAGAAGGTGCCAAATCCGGTTAGGGTAATCTTGTCCCCCTTTTTGAGTGCCTTTGTCACGTTGTTGATAAACGCATTCAAGGCCTTCTCCGCTGCTGCCTTGCTCAACTTTGCTTCATCCGCAATTTTTCCTACCAGTTCAGCCTTCGTCATGTTCCCCTCCTTGTGGATTTTGTAGGGTTCCTTCGTTTCCTGATTAATGGATTTCCGAGTACTATCTATATATGAAAATCCTTGCTTGTCAAGGGATATTAGGCTCTCACCTCCCCTGGATGCCCGGATTCACTGCATCAACCACTCACCCGGTTTTTCGGACACGCCATTTCGGAAGAAAAAGACGAAGGAGAATAACACCTGCAATAAACCCCCCTATATGTGCCCAGAAGGCGATCCCTCCCGAGAAAGGATTTCTGTAGCCGATTTGTGTCGCACCCCCCAACAGCTGCATGAGAAACCAGAACCCAAGGAAGAAATACGCGGGGATTTCAACCATGGTAAATATGAAGATAATGGGTATGAGAGTAACCACCCGTGCGTGGGGGTAAAGGATCAGGTATGCTCCGAGAACGCCAGCCACTGCCCCAGATGCACCAATATTGGGAACCATGGAGGAGGTATTGATTGCAATCTGGGCCAGGAATGAGATGAATCCACACAGGAGATAGAAAATGAGGTATTTCCTGTGACCCAGAATATCCTCCACATTATCCCCGAATATATATAGATAGAGCATATTGCTGATTATATGGAGCCATCCCCCGTGAAGGAACATTGCGGTAACGGGAGTAATCAGTTCCAGGATTGAAGAGTGCCAGAGGGCCACAAATCGGTAAGGGATTACGCCTAATTCCCTGATAATCCTTTCCTGTCCCGTTCCTGCAAACACTTCTACAAGGAAAAACAGTACGTTTATTCCGATAAGAGCATAGTTGACAACGGGTGTTTTCTCCGAAGGGATTGTATCTCTGAGAGGTATAATTTTTTTGGTCCCCCGGTGAGCATAGTATGCTTTAATTATCTAACTAAAATGATTAGATAATAGAGAGAACAGTTGACGATGGAAAATATACACAACATCAAGCGCTACCTGGCGATTTCCATATCTATTCATATTACCCTGCTTTTTCTTCTTCTTTCAATAAAAACAGTTCCCCTGAAACAGCCCCGGGTCGCTTTCGTGGACCTGATCGACATTCCAAGGGCAATTGATATTGCCGTACCTGAATTGGGAATGCTCGAGAGTAAAAGTGAGAAGAGCAATGCGATGGTGGGGAAAGTACCCGACCGACCTGTTAACCCCGATCTTATGCCTGAACGTACCTTTTCTCCACTCCCCTCCGGTAAAGAGAAAAAGAAAGTTAAAAAAAACAGGTTGAAAGCACCCACCCCGTCTACCGTCAAGAGGGTGAAGAAGTTGAACCCCCTCAAAGGATCATCGAAGAGCAGGGGAGGGGGAGAGCCTATCCCGAGGGTAAAGGAATTTACCCCTAGCCTTGGAAAAATGGTCCTTGCGGCACGAACGAAAAAACGGAAGGGAGAGGGGAAAGGAGAAGGAGAAAACGTAGGGAGCCAAAACATTGGGAAGGAGAAAGGGGATTACTCCGAGGTCGCCGGGGGAGGAACGGAACTCACTCCCCTTGACTCCCCTTCCATCAAATACATCTCTTATTTTGCAGGTATCAAGCGGAAAATCGAACTCGTGTGGCAGTACCCCTTCGAAGCTATCCAGAGAGGAATCCAGGGAGATGTTGTGGTGGACTTCGCCATCGGGAGAGACGGAAAGCTCAGCAAGTTGAAACTTGTCAAGAGTTCCGGCTACAAGATGCTCGACAAGGAAGCCCTGGAATCAATCAGGAAGGGATCTCCGTTTTCACCGATTCCAGGACAGTACAAAATCGACATTCTGAACATCAGAGCGAATTTCATATACGAGATGCACTACCTGAAAATCAGATAATGGGAGGTTCGGGATATCGGTACCCGGAAATGTATTCCTCATACTCTGAAAGGGTGAAGTACGATTGGGGGAGGGTACCGTCAACACCCATTCTTATGAGCCACCCCTTCCCGTAAGGATCTTCGTTTATGAACCCGGGGGTTTCCAGTACCTGGTCGTTCACATCCCGGATAGTTCCCTTCGCGGGGGAGGAAAACTCGTAGACCGTTTTTCCCGACTCTATGAGGAATAGGGGTTCCCCTTCCTCAACCTCCACTCCCTCAGGAGGAGATTCAATGTAGATTATCTCCTCCATCCTTTCCTGGAAATAGTGTGTCATTCCAAGGGTGACAAGAGAGGAGCCATCCCTTTGATAGATCCATTGATGGTCCTTCGTGTACAGAAGATTGATCGGGACAATATCCACTTCCATCTTCAGGAACACCTTAAAAGTGCCGCGTCCAGTGTGTTAGATAGAAGCATTGTGATCGTCATGGGGCCTACCCCTCCAGGCACAGGTGTGATCCTGGATGATAGGGGAAACACCTCATCATATTTTACATCCCCTGCGAGTGATCCGTCGGGAAGCCTGTTCACGCCCACGTCGATTACCACCGCCCCCTCCTTAACCATATCCGCACCCACGAGATGGGGTCTTCCCACTGCAGCAACCAGGATATCTGCCTCTCTGGCCACCAATGGTAGTGACGGGGTCCGGGAATGGCACATGGTAACCGTGCTGTGCCTTTGAAGGAGCATGAGTGATAAAGGCTTCCCCACGATATTACTCCTTCCAATGACAACCGATCGGGTCCCCTCGATGGGAACTCCAATATGTTCCAGAATCTTTATTATTCCATGTGGAGTGCAGGGACGGAGCGCCTCCTGTCCTATCACCAGTTTTCCCACGTTGATTGGGTGGAAGCCGTCCACATCCTTGTCAGGGCGTATCCTCTCGATGACTGCATGTTCGTCAATATGGGGAGGAAGGGGAAGCTGGACGAGGATCCCGTCTACCGAGTCATCATCATTAAGGGAATCAATCTGGGATAAGAGGGCCGCCTGGTCGGTACTATCAGGGAGGTTCTTCTGAATTGAACGTATCCCGGTCTCTTCGCAGGCCTTCCCTTTCATCCGGACATATATGGAGGATGCGGGGTTATCCCCCACAATAATGACAGCCAGGGAAGGAGGCCTCCCCCTTAGTTCGGCAAACTCCTCTACACCGCTCTTTAGTTCGCCCCTGATCTTTGCAGAGATGGCTCTGCCATCAATCCTCTTTTCCCCCAAAGACCTTCTCCTTCATTATTTTGCAGGAGTCGCGGCACTATCCCCGGTGGAAGGCGTTTCCTTCAAAGACCCGTTGGTATCCTTCTTCTCGACCTCAGGCTTATCCACGTGGGGTTTCATCTTGTGACCCCCCACATTTTTTTTCGCGTAATCCGTAGCATACCACCCCGTTCCCTTAAGAATAAAAGTGGAGTGGGAAATTACTTTGTGGAGAGAACCGCCGCAGTGTCTACACTTTTCCGCGGGGCTATCATCCACTTTCTGCATTACTTCAGTGATCTTTTCGCAATGTTCACACCTGTACTCGTAAATCGGCATGGGAACAACCTCCAAATGCACATTAACTAAATATTATATCAAATGTCCCCAAAATAAAAAAGGCGGAACAGCCTTTTCACGGCAGTCCCGCCCCGTTACATGCTTAGCGTCCTCAGTACATTCCTCCACCCATTCCTCCACCCATTCCTCCTGGAGGCATGGGTGGCATATCGCTCCCCTTCTTCTCTTCGGGATCTTCGGCAACCATACACTCGGTGGTTAACATGAGCCCTGCAATGGAAGCAGCATTCTGAAGGGCGGACCTTACCACCTTGGTGGGGTCAAGAATTCCAGCCTTGATCATGTCTTCGTAAGTGTCCGTCGCGGCATTATACCCTTCATTTCCCTTCAGGTTGTTTATCTTGTCGACCACGACCGCGCCATCTTTCCCAGCATTGATTGCGATCTGGGCCGATGGAGAGTAAAGAGCCCTCTTTACCATTTCTGAAGCCGCTTTCTGGTCAGTTGACAGTTTCAGTTTATCGATAGCCTCTGCTGCCCTGATGAGAGCCACGCCTCCTCCGGGAAGCACGCCTTCCTCAACTGCAGCCCGG
>CAYSOQ010000154.1:0-4124 GCA_964432685.1 uncultured bacterium | reverse complement strand
TCATCTAAGTATATATAGATAAGATCTTTATGTCAATAAGGGTAAGACCGATTGGTTTCTTCAGCTGGGAAATAGGGGTGTTTAACGTTTGAGGATGCTTCTTACCGAGGGAACCCTGGGGTCACCCTCTTTCGCGTGGGACAGGAATCTTAATAATGGCTCCCGTGCATCATCCATATCCCCCCTGTCCAGGTGGGCCAGGGCCATCGCATACCAGACCTCAGGGTTGGAACTTTCCCTTTCTGCAGCTCTCGTTATAGAGGCAAGGGCTTCATCCCATTTCCCAAGTTTCCGGTACGACATGGAAAGATTCACAAGGGCTGTCACATTTGCGGGAGATACCATGAGAACCTTCTCAAAAGTGTGTACGGCACGGGTGTACTGCTTTGACCTGAGCTCCAGGGCTCCCATATTGAGAAGGGATCTCACGTGGTTGGGAGATATGCGGAGCGCTTCCCTCAAGTAGTCTCCCGCAAAGTTCAGCCGTCCCGTTTTCATTGCCACAACTGAAAGGTTGCAGAGAGCTTCAACGTTTTCCGGATTATAGTTGAGGACAAGGGAAAACTCCTTCCCCGCAGAGAGGTACTCTCCCCCCTTCATGTAGTCCACCCCATCGTTGAAATGGAGGAGTTCCTTCTCCTTTGCCCTTATGGAAGCGGTCTTCTCTATCCCCATTTTCCTTCCTTTCCGGGAAGGAAAAGCTTTCGCCACGGATTGGGAAGGTGTACTAATTCCACCCACCCCCTCTTTCAAGGAGGTTTGTTTCTCTCCCCTGGTGACGACTTCATCCACTCTTACGGCAGCCTGTACCTTCAGAGGGGTCCCTGTTTGATCCCCCGCGCTTGAAGCTCCCGTGTCGAGGTACTTCCCCTTTTCCGTGTTAATCTCCTTGTACAGAGGGTTATCCCCTCTGTACAAATGGCCGGTTGCACCTGAACGGACTTTCAGGGTATATCCAATAAATACAAGAGACCCCACTATCAATAGAATGCTGACATAGAGGCGTATTCTACGTGAGGAGCCTCCTGTTTCGCTCACCCTCAAAGCACGGGATGGGGTCGGATGGCGAGAATGACTTGACTCACGGTTCATCTTTTTAAGCGCATCGGAAATAAGGCTCAAACCTTACCCTCCTTAGCCGAAGAGGCGGCCGAAAATTTTCTTCTTCTGAACGAACAGATCATCCGATTCTCCCAGGGATTTCACGCCGTCCCTCACGTCGACCTTCTGTACAATGTCCCCTCCCCTGACATATGCCGAGAGAAGAGCTCTGTCAGCAACTACATTGATCAACCTGGGGGTTCCCCGTGTCAACTTGAAGATTCCCTTGCATGCACTCTCTGAGAAGACTCCACTCTTCGAACCCGCCTTCCCCATCCGGTGATTGATATAATTCCTGGCGTCGTCCATACAGAGAGGTTCAATCTCGTACCTGACGGTGATCCGCTGGTTGAGCTGCCTCAGAGACCTTGATTTCAACTTGTCCCGTAATTCCTTCTGCCCAACCAGGATGATCTGGACGAGTTTGTACTTGTCCGCTTCGAGGTTCGATATCATGCGAACCTGCTCCAGGAGTATGTGGGAGAGGTTCTGGGACTCGTCTATGATAATTACAGGTTTTTTCCCCCTCCTTCCCTGTTCGAGAAGAAATGCATTCAGCCTGTCGAGGAGGTCTTTCCTGGTTCCAGTAGATGTATCCACACCGAAATCATCAAGGATTGTCCGTACCAGTTCCTTCTCAGTGAGATGTGGGTTGAGCACCAGGGATGTGATGAATCCGTCATCGAGCATTCTCAAAAGTTCCCTGCAAACAGTTGTCTTTCCTACCCCTACATCCCCGTATACCGAAATGAAACCCTCTCCGCGAATCAACCCGTAATAGAGATGGTCCAGGGCTTCCTTGTGACCCCTTGATAGGTAGAGAAAATAGGGGTCGGGGGTCAGGTTGAAAGGTTTCTCCTCGAGTCCGAAATATTCCTCATACATAGATTTCGCTCCTTACCAAACGAGATTCGTTTCCCCTGACGTGCCGTAAAGCCAGGGACGTGCGCTTACATGGAACCCTCTAAAGCCCCTGCGGAATTTTCTTGCCTCGTCCGTCACAACCTGCCGCATATTGGAATTCCTCATCACGTGGGGGGTAATCAGGATCACGAGTTCTCCTTTCTTTTTCTTCTGCTCAGTGTTCCGGAACAAAGCTCCCAGAAATGGGATATCTCCTAAGAAGGGAACTGATTTCACCGTTTCATCGGTTCGTGTCTGGATGAGCCCCCCGATAAGAACCGTCTCCGAATCGAGCATGCTGATCACAGTATTGGTCTCCCTTATGTCCACAATGGGTGCCGTATTCCCATCAGGAGCCGTAGCCACTCCAGTCTTCTCGCTAATACTCGGATGGATGGCAAGGGTGATCCTACCATCCCTTGATATCTGAGGCGTCACACTCAGGACGACTCCCACGGTAATTGTTTCCGGATTGAAAGTAGTTACTGCAGCGCTGCTGTCGGTGGGAGGGGTCACTACGGCCCTGAAAAACACATCCTCCGTCCCGATCCTGATGATCGCCTTCTGGTTATTGAGGGTCGAAACCCTGGGACTCGAGATGAGGTTCACCTGGCCCTGCGTGGCCATCGCATCGAGGAGAACTTCAACTTTCCTGTTGGAGACTCCGAACTTGAAAGCGCTGGCACCGGATGAGAGGCTCTGGGCCAGTGTGTTCCCCCCCGCCAGGTTTCCCCCGAGGGCGCCAAAGTTCAAGATGGCTGACCAGTCGATTCCATACTTATTCGAATCGCTCAACTGAACCTCCAGTATCTTCGCCTCCAGCAGAACCTGACCCATGAGCCTTCTTTCCACTGTAGACAGGTACCGCTCCACCATTTCGAGACGGTCGGGGTAGTCGGTAACCCCCACGAGCCCCGTTTCGGGGGTGATGGATACCCTGCCGCCATCAGCCGACAGGAACGTCTGGAGTTCCTCCTTCAGGGTAGACCAGATATCCATGGTCTCCTCGGTAGAAACACTGTTTGACGTCTCGCTCGATCCTCCCGATGATGAGCCTGAACTTCCGCCCCCTGAAGCAGACACTACGTTCGAGCCGCCCGAAGTGGATGCAGAGGTAGAAGCGCTGATAGTCCCACTACCGGTCCTCGCTGTTATCACGTAATCAAGGTAATAAAGCTTTGTAATCATTCTCCTCTTGGTTACCCTCACCACGTCTTCGTTGATCAGGCAGTTTAGTTGACTCGACCTGCACACCTCTTCGATTACATCGAAGGCGGTCACATCACGGAGGTCCAGGTTTACCACCCCTGCCACTCCCGGTTCCATTACCATCTGAAGGCTGCTTTCCTTGGCCAGGTTGAAAAATACTTCCCGCAAATCGGCATCTTTTAACGAAAGGTCGAACCTCTTTGCAGGCCGGGAAAAGGATGAATAGTCCTTCTTCGTCCCTTCCACGGAAAAGAGAGGTGTTTCGGGTAATTTTTCCGGGACCGGCTCCTGCACCGTCTTCTCGACTGCAACCTTATCCATGGGGGTATCCACTTTTTTCACCACACTTCTACTTACACATCCAGGTCCGGTGAAGCCGAATAATATCGCCGTTATGATCAAAATTGTTTTTTTCATTTTTCCTCCCATTTTCCCCCCGGGGACGTAAGGTCGAGGCGTATTCTCTCTCCCCCCCTGTCTAGATAGACTTCCCTTTCCCCTATCTTCAAAACTTTCCACCCCTCTTTCATGCCCCCCCGCCTTAGGGAAGAGCCACTGATTATAGCGATACGGGCATTCCCCCTCCGGATGATCCCCTGCAGGGTGAGCATCTTCTGGCCACTGCCCCCCCCCTTCCCGGATCCTGTAAGGTCGATCGGTTTATCCACAGGGATAAAAGGATTCCGGTACCACGCTCTCCCGCTTACTCTTACACTTACAACCTTTACTGGAGCAATTACGGGTGAACTCTCTGCCACTTTCGCAGAGGCATGGGGCGACTGGGAAGGGGCATTTGAAACCAGGGGTGTGGTCTCTCCGAACCCTCCCGCACTCCTTGAAACCGAACCCCGGCGGACCTGGTAAAACACCGCAAACGTCGCAATTACCAGCAAGGGGAGGAGTACAGTCAC
>CAYSOQ010000153.1:0-4156 GCA_964432685.1 uncultured bacterium | reverse complement strand
CCCTCGATTCGAAGGGCTTGAACTATACCATTTTGTCCGACAGTAAGATGGAGGCGGCCATAAAGTTCGGGATCGCATGGAGGCTGGGGGCAGAGATATTAACCAAATACGAAGGGTTCGGAATCGATGTGGAAGACGCCTCAGGGGAATCCCACCACATGCTGCCTGTCCCTGCAGTGTTCATCGTCGGTAAGGAGGGCTCCATACTCTTCCAGTATCTCGACCCGAACCATCAGAAAAGGATCAATTCGGACATTCTCCTTGCAGCTGCGAAAGCGGTTATCAGCGAGTAATTGGATCAATCCATCTACCCGGGAGTGCGTCGAAAAATAGCAGCAACAAAGAGGGAAAAGAAACCGTTTAAATGAAGAAAATCGATTATTTCCCCTACCAGATCCCCATTCGCAAAGGGGCCTGGAATGATCTCCGCCTCGATGAGGTAGTGAGAGAGCTTTCTAACGTCCATCACGCCGGTGATGTTCGCTTTTTCCGCCATCTTTCCATGCGCTACAGCAAAATAGAGGAAGGGACATGGGGAAGTCCCGGAGCGGGAGACTTACTCGTTTTCGCAACAATACTGAGAACTTACCACTACATCATGGACCGATTCACAACGGGGGCTGAGGGACCAGCCTCTCTATCACTCCTCTCCTACTGTGAGCGCCCGAAAGGACGGGAATATACCCTCTTGGCTGCGAAGAGCTTTGTAGATGTCTTTCCCGGGAGGCACGGGCATTCGGGGACGGACCCATCCGCCCTCTTCCCGGAGGACGGCAGCCTCCCTGCAGAGTTAAGGAAAGAAGTGGCCAGAGAGATCTTCCTGCTCCGAATTTCAAATATGAACAGGGCTACTTTCAGCTTCCGGGAGCTTCACCGAGACGACAAACTGCTCTTAAACCCTCACTTCAAAGAGGTTGTCCATGCGATCTTCGAAGGGCTGGAGAGAGGCCCCGTCATACATCCTTTCGGTGTGAGCCTGGTGGCGCTTTTTCTCGCTCCCATCAAGGCGTCGCCAGGTTCGCTCTCGGGACAGCTCGAATACATCCGGAGGGAGTGGGCCTTTCTCCTTCCGCCGGAACTCCTAGCCCGCATCGAGATATCATTAAAGATTCTCGCAGACGAGGAACTTAAGAGGGGAATTGGGGGGCCCGGGCCGCCCCAGATATGGAAATTTGACCGCCCTGAAGAGGATTATGGCTATCCGGAATATGCACGCTACACGGAAGATACGGACTGGATGCCCAACACGGTGCTTCTCGCAAAGATGGTGTATGTGTGGCTCAACCAGCTATCACGTCAATTCGAGCGGCCCATCACGCGGCTGAATGACATTCCCGACGAGGAGTTAGACAGGCTTGCCCGCTGGGGATTCAACGGGCTATGGCTCATAGGGATTTGGGAGCGTTCCCCCGCATCGAAGAAGATAAAGGATTGGTGTGGAAGCGGGGCAGATGCGGCGTCCGCCTATTCCATCTACGACTACTCGGTGGCAGAGGAGCTTGGAGGCTGGGAGGGTCTCCAGGATTTGAAAGGAAGGGCCTGGAACCGGGGTATTCGACTGGCCTGCGATATGGTTCCCAATCATATGGGGATCTATTCCCGGTGGGTCGTCGAGCATCCCGACTGGTTCATACAGACCGCAAATCCTCCCTACCCGCGGTACCGTTTTACGGGGTCAGACCTATCTTCAGATGGGAGGGTGACGATCCAGATCGAAGATGGCTACTACGACCGTCAGGATGCCGCTGTGGTATTCAAACTCACGGAGAACGACACAGGGAGGGTCAGGTATATTTACCATGGGAATGATGGGACGAGTACTCCATGGAACGACACGGCCCAGTTGAACTACCTCCTGCCCGAGGTGAGGGAGGAGCTTACGAGGGCTATCATTAGGGTTGCCCATAATTTTCCGATCATCAGGTTCGACGCTGCCATGACCCTCACTAAGAGGCACTTTCAGCGGCTCTGGTATCCGGCGCTGGGACACGGGCCCAGCATACCATCGAGGGCCGAAGAAGGCCTGCCAAGGAGTTCCTTCGACGAATACTTTCCCCAGGAGTTCTGGCGCGAGGTGGTGGACAGGGCGGCACTGGAGGCGCCCGACACGCTCATGATCGCGGAAGCATTCTGGCTCATGGAGAGCTACTTCGTAAGGACGCTGGGGATGCACCGCGTATACAACAGCGCCTTCATGCACATGCTCAAACTCGAGGACAATGCGGGATACAGGCGGACACTGAAAAACATCCTCCACTTCGACCCGCGGATCCTTCAGCGCCTGGTCAACTTCATGAACAATCCCGATGAAAAGACGGCAGTGGAGCAGTTCGGAAAGGGGGGGAAATATATTGGTGTTGCTGTCCTCCTCGTGACGATGCCGGGCCTCCCCATGTTCGGCCACGGCCAGGTCGAGGGGTACGGTGAGAAGTATGGCATGGAATTCACCCATCCCCACCTGGGAGAGGAGCCGGACCATCAATTCATTTCACTTCACGAGGAGAAAATATTCCCCTTGTTGCGGAAGAGGAGGCTCTTCAGCGGAGCAAAGAATTTCGCCCTCTTCGATTTCTTCTCGGGTAACGAGGTGAACGAGAACGTGATCGCCTACTCCAACATGCTTGGGGAAGAGAGGGCAATCGTCGCTTACCATAACCGGTACGCCGAGGCGAAGGGGTGGGTCCGCACCTCAGTCGCCATGAAGTCCGAGGAAAATGAGGAGGAGGGAGAAAAGATAAGGACACTTGGGGAAGTGCTGGGGCTCAGAAGAAGGGACGGACTTTATTACGCCTTCCAGGACGACATGTCCGGGCTCGAATATTTGAGGAGCGGGAGGGAACTTTGCCAGGAGGGGCTCTACCTTGAGCTCGGGGCTTATGACGTGAGTGTCTTCTCAGGTTTCCGGGAGACCGTAGATGACAGCGAGGGGAACTGGGGCAGAGTGGCGCGGGCTCTTAAAGGGACACCCGTAAGGTCCCTTCTTGCGGAGTACCGCGCCGAAAAACACAGGGAGCTGACAGATGCCTTAAAGAGCCTGACGGAGGAATATGTCAGCAGCTTTTCTGAAGAAGACTCTGGCGGAAAAGACATCAGCCCGGAGGCAACGATAAAACTAGATAGGGAGGCGGGGCGGTTCCTCCGTATCGTCAAAAAAGAGGCAGGGGAAGGAGAAAGTCATAAAGAGGCAGAGTTGTTTTTCAAAGGGGGTCTTCAGATCTCCCGGGATCTTATCGACGCCGGGCCTTATGAGGGACTAATCAAAGAAGGATGGGGAAGCCCGTCACATGAAGCGTTTCTCCATATCCTCTACCTCGCCTTCAGGTCGGTAGATATCTCCGGAAAGGATGATGAGGGGAAAGAACATAAGGAACCCCTTTACCGGGAGTTTTCTTTTATAAGGGCCGCCCGGGAGGCCGGGGAAATCCTAAAAGAGAAAGGAATGATCGAATTCATAACGGAAGAAGAGCCTATCCTGCTCATCGAATCTGTCCATGCTCACCGGGAACTGCTCCTAAGCTCATATAATGTCCAGAAATGGCCCGCCGAGGCAGCACGGCTTTTCAGCCATACCCCCGGAAGGGATTATCTCCTGGTACACGAATTTGAAGGCGCCAGATATTTTCACAGGGAGCGTTTCCACTCACTTCTGCGCATGCTCATCTTTACAGCACTCGTTGAGGTTGATGCGTCTTCCTATGAGGATTCTCTGTCCCTTCATAAAACTCTCTTCAAATCTGTGGAGAATCTTCAAAGAGCCGCGGAAAGAGCAGGGTACAGGGTTGACCTCTTTCTGGAAAACTCGGGAAAAGGCGATTTTCCCACAAGATAACTTACCTGTGAATCTTCTAATCCGTTTTTATGACGGTCAATTTATGCTGGATCATGTCGTGCATGGTGTAGCCGATTCCCCCGATGCCCAGCCCAGATACTCGCCTGCCGGCAAAGGGCATCCAGTCCGCTCGAAAAGCGGTATGGTCGTTCACCATCACGGCGCTTGCGTCCAGACGGCGGACCGTATCCAGGGCTACACTTAGGTCTCGGGAATATACGGACGCCTGGAAGGCAACGTCAAGGCTGTTTGCCGCCTCGACCGCTTCTACCAGCTCCTTATAGGGGTATACGCACACGAACGGGCAGAACATTTCGTACCTTGGCG
>CAYSOQ010000152.1:0-4184 GCA_964432685.1 uncultured bacterium | reverse complement strand
AGTTATCCCCCCCCTGCGTATTATGGTAGAAGCGGAGCAACAGTTTGACTATCGTCGATTTCCCCGCCCCTGTGGGCCCAACAATAGCCACACTCTCTCCCCTCTCGAGGGTAAGGGAAAAATCTTTCAACACGTCTTCTCCCCCATAATCGAAGGAAATATTTCTCATCTCGATGACCGGAGAATTGTGCCCTTCTTCCATTTCTTTGATTACTTCCACTCTCCCCCCGTCATCAGGCAGCGAATATTCCGGGGAGGGATCCCTGTCGATGAGGGAAAATATCCGTTCGCATGAAGCGAGGGCGGACTGGAGAATGGCATACTTATCGCTCATATCCCGTAAGGGTCCGAAGAACTTTTCCAGGTAGCCGATGAAGGCGATAACCGTGCCCAGTGTAACCGCCCCGCTGTACACCCCGGCTCCCCCTCTCCACAGGATCAGGATGACTGCCATCGATGAGAGCAACCCGATTCCCGGAAAATACAGAGAATAGAGTGTAGACAGCCTCTCTCCCTCTTCCCTGTATGCGCTGTTTTTCATGTCGAACATATCTCTCACTCCCGCTTCTCTGGTGAAGCTCTTCACCACTGCAATCCCGGATATATATTCCTGGAGGAATGAGTTCAAAGAGGCAGTGTGGCCCCTCATATCCCTGTTTACCCCCCTTACCCTAACTTTCATTGCCTGCACGAAAATGAGCAGGAAAAAAATCACAATGAGGGTAACCAGGAAAAGCTGAACATCCAGCAGTATGAGGATCAGGGTAATCGCCATGATCAACAGGAGATCTCCAATCACCGAAACAATACCGGCGGAGATCATCTCGTTCAGGGCCTCCACGTCGGATGTGATACGGGTAATCACCCTTCCCGAAGGAGTCCCGTCGAAATAAGAAAGGGGGAGCATCATAACCTGGTTGAACACTTTTTCCCTGATCTCGAGTATCACTCTTTGGCCCAGAGTCTGGACAGCAATCATCTGAAGATATCCAAACAGCATTCCCCCTGAAACTGCGAGGAAAAACAGGATCACGTACCTTGTGAACCCATTAAGGGTCCCTGCGACCAGGTTCTTATCTATGACGAGTTTGATCAGGTAGGGCTGGCTGAGAGAGCAGAAGGTTGAAAGTAGCATCGCGAGTAACCCTACAGCCAACAAAGAAAGATGGGGCACGACAAATTTAAGGAGGCGGATGGTGAGCCGAAAATCGGTTGAACCTCCCTCTACACTGTCCGAATGGATCAACCGGCTCACAGATCCTCCCCTGTCAGGAGTTGCTTCATGTGGAAACGAAAATATTGCCCCTTTAACGCGAGGAGTTCCTCTTCACTCCCCTCCTCTATGATCGTCCCACCCTCCAAAACTGCTATCCTGTCGCAGATTGAGAGCGCCGAAATGCGGTGGGAAATCACGAGAAGGGTTAATTCCTCTTTATGCCCAAGAATATTTTCCAGGATTTTTTGTTCAGTCTCTACATCAACTGACGAAAATGTATCGTCAAGAATCAGGACTTTAGCCCCGTGGCAAAGCGTCCTGGAAAGAGACACCCTCTGTCTCTGGCCTCCAGAGAGGGTCACACCCCTCTCGCCCACTATGGCATCGTATTTTCCGGGAAACCCTTCGATATCCCCTTCAATATGGGAAGTTTTTGCCCATCTTTTCGCCAGTGCCAAATCCGGCCCGTCCAGAGGAAAAGAGATGTTGTTCAAAACCGTATCGGAAAAGAGGTGAGAGTCCTGGAGGGCAACCCCCACTTTCTTCCGTATCCTTTCTCTTCCATATTGATTCAGGGGTATCCCGTTGATCTGTATCTCCCCCTCATCGGGTTCATAAAAACCGAGGATGAGTTTGACGAAGCTGCTCTTCCCCGCTCCCGTCAAACCGGTGATCCCCAGTGCTTCACCCCTTTTTAGGCTGAGGTTAAAGTTATTCAGGACCGCTGTATCCCGGGTCCTATATTTAAAAGATACTCTTAAGAACTCGATTTTATTTATTTCCTCAGCATCACCTTTACTCGTTCCTTCACCCTCTCCTTCCATCACTTCGCCTATCCTTGATGCCGCAGAAGCTCCCCTCTGAAAAAGGTTGATCACCCAACCCATCGCTATCGTGGGAAATGAGAGCATGGCAAGGTATGCTGTGAACGCAACGAATCCCCCCATCGACAGGGTCCCTTTCACAACGGAGTTCCCACCTATCACCAGGATCAGGAGAACCCCAAATCCAGATGCGAGTGCTACGGTCCCATGAAAGAGAGAAGAAACTTTCGCTACCTCGATATTTTTTCTGCTGTACTCTCCTGCCACCCGGGAAAACTCCTCCTTCGTAAAATTTTCCATGGAGTATGCTTTTATCACCCTGATGCCCTGAATATAGTTGTTGAGCCTGTCAGAAATTCTGGATAGAACCTCCTGTGATGCCCTGTATAGATTGAAGAGGCGACGGCTGTAAAACCTCCCCAGCAACACAACCAGGGGAACAATGGAAAAGATAACCCCCGTGAGAAGGGGGTCGATCCTCACCATGAAAAAGAATGCTATTACATAGGTGATGACCGTAGCCGTGAGGGTGAGAAGGCCCGGCCCGAGAAGCAGCCATATGGAAGTCAAGTCATTTACCGAACGGGACATAAGATCCCCTGTGGAGAACCTGTCATAAGTTTCCATGGGGGAATGAAGCATCCCGTCGAAGAGATCTTCCCTTATCTCCGATTCTATCCTCCTGGCCTGGAGAAGAAATCCCCTCCTCCCCATAAAACGGAAATAACAATGAAGGAGCGCAAAAACCGCCATGAAGAGAAGGGAGCGGGCGAAAAGGGGTCTGCCTCCGGAGGTTTTAAGGGAATCGATTGCGTTCTTCATATACCATGGTACGAATAGGCTGAAGAGGCTCGAGAGGAAAAGCATGAGGATATAGAAAGAGTAGTTCTTCCTATGAGCTGCCAGATACCTGCCAAGAAATTTCAGCCTTTCCCTGGGCCCATCCCTACCGTTCACAACCTCACACCCTCACGGGAACGGGGGTAAAGGCAAGGACGAACACTACCAGGGAGATATATCCGACTATCCTCCGGCTTCGAGTGAGGTTGCTGAATGAATCCATGGGGGGCGGATGGCCTGTTCCCAGGAAAAAGAGGAGAAAAGCCCAGATCAACCACCCTACCCATAAAAATCCCATGGGTAAAAGGAGGAAAGGAAATACCCTGGATACCCTGGAATAACGGGAACCGAAAAGGGCATACGCTATATGCCCTCCATCAAGTTGCCCCACTGGAATAAGGTTCAGGGCGGTTACCAGTAGACCGATCCATCCTGCAAAGGCTATCGGGTGGAGAACGATATCGTAGCCATCCGGGATGTGACCGTGAATAAGGCGGGAAAAAAATTCGAAGAGGAGGGATGAACCGAGGGAAATCCCACCCATGTCGTTCACCATCTTTACCTTCGAATGTAATAGACCGACAATCACTACAGGGATAGCCACGGCAATTCCCGCCAACGGCCCCGCAGCCCCTATATCCATGAGGGCGTTTTTATCGGGTAGGGGTGATCGGATCTTTATGAACGCGCCGAAGGTCCCGATGAGAGAGGGGGCAGGAATAAAATAGGGTGGGGTAACATCAACCCTGTGAATACGTGCCGCAATAAAATGTCCCAATTCATGGATTCCCAGGATGAGCATCAGGGGGATTGAAAATATTAGCCCCCGGTAAATCATCATTGGATCCTTAAAAAGGTTCACTCCCGAGAGGACTGCCCCCGCGATTGTCGTCGAGAGGAGTGTCAGAATGAGGAGCAATGTATGCATATTTCTCTTCAACATATAATTATTATAGAACAATAGAGTTCAGAGAAAAAAGCAGACTGTACATGTACACTTTAGATGGCAGGTTTTAACTAAAACATGTTTCATGAACAGCCGTTTTTCCTTTGAACTTTGATCCTTGAACTTTGAACACCCATATTGTTTGGTTTTCCTCGGAATCAGGAACTCGGAATTAGGAATTGCCTCCGCTCAATTATCGTTCCCGGTTCCTCAAAGTTCCTTTCAATGACACATGTTATGATGATTTTAGGAGATAAACACCCATGAAGATACTCTGTGAACCCCGAGTAAAACCGGAAAAGGTGCTTGTACACATCTGCTGCGCTCCCGACGCTGCCTATGGCACGATGAAGATCGC
>CAYSOQ010000151.1:0-4187 GCA_964432685.1 uncultured bacterium | reverse complement strand
AAAGCAGTGTGCACAAAGTGCCATGATACGAACCAATCCTTCGGACATGCCCCTGACTGCCACAACTGTCATGCCCCCTTCCCGAACCCCCATTCCACAGGATGGGATGACCCTGCGAACCATGGCGCCGCGGCAAAGAGCGCACCCGGGACATCTTCAGGGTTTTCCTACTGCCAGAAATGCCACGGGAATGATTTTGCGGGAGGAACCACTAACCAGTCATGCTTCACATGCCACGGGGTAAGCGCCCCCCATTCACCAAAACCCTGGAGAGGTTCCCTGTACAAACACACCAATACAGACACCCAGAACGCCTCCGTATGCGCTGACTGCCACACAGACGGGGCCAATTCTTCCCGTACTCCATCTAACCCCGCACCATCGGGAACAACTCCGGGCTGTTTCAACAGCACCCTGTGTCACGGGAACGAAGGCCACTCTGCTAACCCTAACTGGGACCAGGGCACCGAGCACGGCCCTGTTGCGAAGAGCGACCTCATACCATGCCAGACATGCCATGGAGAAAGTGGAGGGGCGGGTTCTAACCCCCGCTTCAACCTCACTCTGGGAAGCCTTACAAACGGTTGTGAGGACTGCCATTCCGCTCAGACCGCGCACCCCATCAACCAGTCCACCAGTGGTTGGACGAACCATCCTACCGCAGGAAACATGGCGAATGCGTGCGCACTCTGCCACGGGGCAAACCTCACTGAAGGAGGAAATGGCCCTGCATGCACCACGTGCCACGCCAAGGGATCTCCCCTCGCTCTCACAAACTGCACCTCCTGCCATGACAAGCCGCCATCGGGAAGCGTCGCCTTCAACAGGGCGAAATCTCACGGGCCTCACGACTCACTTCCAAATGTTACGGGTGTGTGCGATACCTGCCATGTAGGTGCCGGAACTGGTACCACAGTTCACTTCGACACAAACATCGACATGAACATCCTCTCCACCTACAACGCAAAGACCGGATCAGGATCCTTCAACAGCTCTACCGATAGATGTTCGAACATAAGCTGCCATGGGGGGCAGACGACACCTGTCTGGGGGTCGGGGACCATAGACGTGGCCACAGACTGCACCAGCTGCCATGAGGTCGGTAACTCCGCTGGGAACCCCCAGTTCAACAGCCCCTACTCCGGAAAACATGACAAACATGTGAATAAGGAAAATTTGCTCTGCTCCCGGTGCCACGAACCTGCGAGGCTTGCAGCGGACCACTTCAGCAACCTTGACACTTCTGCACTGGAGGGGCCGGTGAGCGCCACCTTCCGTTCAAACCTTGGCTACACATCGGGGAACCCGCCCTCCTGCAATCCCAACGGAAGCGGCTCCTCAGGTTGCCATAACAACAAACAGTGGAAGTAAATTTCTCACTTCCAATCTTTCCGGGCCCTTAAAACCTAAGTTTTTTCAGTTTGAGGGCCCGGGATACATCTTCCTCTCACACATCCTGTAATGTATAATACGAATCAATCCAGCAAATCCGATTATAAAAGGGGCAACTGGAAAGCCCCTTTGCATTTAACCGGAGGTAATCTATAGGTGTCCGGTCTCCTCGAGACTCTCCTTTATTGCATCATTTCCGCACTTTCATTTTTCACCCTCATCCTCTTCACCGCATCTGTCACAAGGAGATATTTCCGCCTGCGCATGTTCACGGAACTCGACAAGTCCCGGGAGTTCTACAGGGAGCGTATTGAAAAATCACTTCTTTCCGGAACCCTCACGAAAAAAAAAGAGCAACTTCGGTACCCTTCCGGTTCCCCGAAGTGGAAGGCCATCGAAGAGATCCTCTTGGGCCATCTGGAGGAACCACAATACTATGAGGTAATATCCAGCCTCCTTAAATCCCTCGGTTATATTTCCCATTACGAGAGGATGACCCGGGGGAAGGACAGAATCCAGAAGGCCTATGCCATAGACATGCTGGGAAAGATGAGATCCGAGGGATCGACTGACCTTCTACTCTCTTTGCTTATAAAGGACGAGGGGGAGATAGTCACGGTAACCACCCGTGCTCTATCAAAGATCGGATCGAAGAGGGCGCTTAAAGCAATCCTCTCGAGGATGCCCGACCTCTTGAAAGATAGACACATCACCCGGAAAGCTCTCGTTACCTCTCTGGTACAGTTCGCCGATACGGGGATCAACATCCTCCTCGATTTTTACCGTGAAAGCCCCCACCCATGGATCAAAGCTTTAGTCCTGGATAGCCTCAGCCATATGAGAAACGTGGAGACATTGCCTGCCGCCATAGAGGGCCTCAAAGACCCCCACAGCGAAGTACGGGCCAAAGCTCTCAAATTGGTTTCAGTGCTTGGGGAAACTATTTCTTTTGACCCAACCCATATCTACCCTCTTCTCATTGACTCATCCTGGTTCGTCCGACTTCACGCTGCCCGTGCGCTTGGCAATCTGAGAATTGAAGAATCCGCGCATCTCCTGAGGGGGATGCTGATGGACAGTTCCTGGCAGGTACGGAATGCAGCCGCCTCTTCCCTCTCCCACCTGGGTCACCGTGGAGTGGAAGCCTTCAGGGAGATCATGGGAAGAGACGACAACTATGCAAAAGAGACCGTATGTGAAGAGCTGGGGAAGACGGGGATGGTCCAACGACTAATCGAGGATCTTGGATCTGAAGAAAGTGAAAGGTTCCGGGCCGCAAGGGAAATTATCGGCACCATGTGCTCCCTAAATTTCAAGACCCAGTGTGAAGCCTACGCCTCTCAAGGTGAAAACGTGAAAGTTCGGGAAGAACTTGCACGCCTCATGGAAGGGGGTAAGTAGGTGATGGGAAGTATCGCCGCATCTATCATCATGTGGTTCAACTACTTCGTGGGAGCCTATTACGGGGTGGTGAACATCATCTACACCCTGATCCTCGCAACGTCACTCATTGTGATCATCCGTCATATTCGGCGCATCAAATATTCCGCCATGGCAGAATTCATGGTATCCCCTGAAACCCCTCCCGTAACGATTATCATACCCGCCTTCAATGAACGGGAACAGATATTCCCCACGGTGGAGTCGGCCCTGGCGATTGATTACCCTGACTTCGAGGTGATAGTTGTCAACGACGGTTCAGATGACGGCACCATTGAAACATTGATCGGAAAATTTTCCCTCGAAAAGATCGACCTTGTCTACCGTGAGAGAATCGAGACTGAGCCCGTTTCAGGATTCTACTACAACCAGGATTACCCGGCCCTCCTGGTGATCGATAAAGTGCGTGGTGGGAAGGCGGACGCCTTGAATTGCGGGGTAAATGCATCCCGGTCTCCCTACTACTGTACCGTTGACGCCGACTCTGTCCTCGAAAAACAGGCCCTTATTCGCCTTGTTACCCCCATCATGGAAAGCACCACTCCCGTGATCGCATCGGGCGGAGTTGTTCGGGTCAGAAATGGGACAACCCTCGACCAGGGGGAAGTCACCCACATAGACCTGCCTGCCGAGGGCCTTGCCACCTTCCAGGTAGTGGAATACCTGCGTGCCTTCCTGTTTGGCCGAGTGGGCCTCGACGCCCTGAACGGACTTCTCATCCTCTCTGGGGCATTCTCTCTCTTCAATAAATCAGCGGTACTCTCGGTAGGTGGGTACGACAGGGGAAATGTGACAGAAGATATGGAACTCATCGTAAAACTACACAAATACTGCCGGGACCAGGACAGGGACTACAAGGTGAAGTTTATCTCGGATCCCATATGCTGGACAGAGGTTCCTGTTACGCTGAAAATGCTGGCACGCCAGAGAAGGCGGTGGCACCTGGGCCTTATTGAAACAGTGATGAAATACAAACGGCTCCTCTTCAACGGGAAATACGGGACCCTGGGGACCCTCGTGATGCCCTACTACTTCCTGGTGGAGCTCGTAAGCCCCATAGTGGAAATTCTTGGATACGTAAGCATTATCATTGCCGCAATTCTCGGTGTCCTGAGTTTACGGTTCTTCCTCCTGTTCCTCGTCCTCGCCATATTCTATGGAATCTTCCTATCAACATCGGGGGTCTTTCTGGAAGAGATTACCTACAGGCGATACCCAAAATGGTCTCACTTCTTCACCCTGCTTGGGTGCGGTATACAATGCTGCCAAGATAACCGGGGATGGGCGCAAGTGCCACACTCTTTTCTCTAAAAATGCTGTTCTCTCGGCCGGTGGCGAGTGGGCATCAAGGAGAA
>CAYSOQ010000150.1:0-4231 GCA_964432685.1 uncultured bacterium | reverse complement strand
TCGCCTTTTCCTTCTCGATCTTTATCAACAGGGGAATCTCACTGCTTTTCATTCATTACATCTATTTCATATTCAAATGTATTAATTTTAAAATTTTTCATATTTGCCAGGATTCTCCTGATGATTTTATTGTCAAAACTTCTTCGGACTCTTTCCCACCCATTCTTAAGGGACATTTTCCCGATTGACTTGAGAAGCTGAAATTCTCTGTAGATAGGCCCCTTTTCCTTTAAAAAACTCTGTGGCACAAGGGGTATCGAAGTTACCCCCAGGATATCCTTGATCGATAGATGGGCAACCTGTTTTGGAGACAAAGGAATAGTGCTTCCAGAAATTCTTTTCATCTCTTCCTTCGCCCATACAGCCGCCATTAAAAGATTGCTTTGTTCCCTCCTCAACCACGTTATGGCCCTGATCTCGGACGCGATAATTTGTGCCACCGCTTCAGGATGCTTTTCAACCAACCCTCTCAAGAAATATATATATCCTGTGCCTATAATTCTACGAAGGACCCTGCTCCCTTTCACTTTCTTGGTTGTAATGTACGGGACAGGTTCCCATGCGGAGAAGGCGTCCACCCTTCCGGAACGCAAGGCCTCCTTCATCTCGTTGACCTCCATGGGGACCAGGCTAACCTCCTTCAGATCAACTCCGTAATCTGAAAGAGTTTCGAGGAGCGCGAAGTGGGCGTTGGAGCCCTCGGCATAGGCGATGCGTTTCCCCTTAAGGTCTTCAACCAGGAAAGCCCCTCTGGCGATAATTGAGGTAAATCCGTACTGCATCATTGCGGGAATCACCACATCCATAGTGGCGGAGGCGTTAATTGCCGGCATGTCCCCGCCGACCCCCCCATGGATGGCGCCTTTCTTAAGGAAGACGTTTACGTCATGCCCTTTCAAGAAACTGTACCAGTGTATTTCCATACCAATAACGGATAACTTCCGTCTTAAGACCCTGTCCCTTTTCATGGTTTCCGTGATGAGACTGGTAGGAAGGTACAACGGCTGGGTCCCGAAATTGATCACATTCTCGCCAGTGTCAAAATTGTACCTGCTGTATACGGGATGTTTAGAAAACTCTATCTCGAGCTCAGGGGAAGCGCCCCGGCCCTTTCCAGCCATAACGAAGCTAACTGAGGACAATAAAAGGATACAAAGGAGAGATGATACTACTGCAAGTTTATTCTCCACTTTCCTGCCCGAGAGAACATTAAGGTTTAAGAAAAGCTAAACAGCAAGGAAGTTTTACAAAAGAAGAAGGTCCACTGGAGATAGAATATAATTTTCAAACATCTTCGTCAATAATGATAAAAACCTCGATGAAAACTGCTCGTTTCAATCAAAACAAGTTTCATATAAAAAAGTTTCAAGAAAAGAAGTTTCATTAAACCCAGGTTTTCCTTTGAACTTTGAACTATTTTTGGTTTTCCTCTGAACTCTGAATTCGGAATCCGGAACTATAATCTGGCCAGTTCCCAGTTCCATTTACCAGCCAAGTGCCTTCCTTTTCAGATGCAGCTGCATGTGGATCAAACCTGCCGCATTTTCCGGATAGGGCTCCGTGTAGATAGCGGCACCTAACATCTCTTTCAGATCCTCCGCGAAGAAATCGACTACCGGGCTCCTATCCATGACCATATCGTCCGGTTGATCAGAACCCTCCCTTCGGCGTGGTATCGGTATGGGAAGCTGCCCCGGAAAGCCGGAATGGGCACTTATCCCGAGGGTAACGAAAGACATTGCCGCCCCGACGGACTTTTCATTGCTCGGCTCCACACCGCTGAAAAAGAAGGGAAGCTTGTAGAGAGGAATATCAAGGGTGTTGGAAATGTCGATGAATAGGCGTATGGTCCTGCTGTTGTCCACACACCCTCCAGTCGCCAGGACCGGGGGTATCCCGTGTTCCTCGCAATAGTCAGCGAAGTGGGGAGGGCCGTATTTCCTGGCTGCGAGTGTGTCACAGAGACCTTCGTTTAAAAGTGCGTGGGCGGCGCATCCCGTCGTCGTAACGAGGATTCCCCTCGAGAGGAGTTCCTTCACGATGGTAACCTGGTTGTGTTCGTAAGGGACCTTACAGGTGTTGCACGAAACGACCGTCACGATCCCCTTGATCCTACCTGAGCGCAGGGCCTCCCCTATCTTTTCAGGGCTCCCCAGCTTTTCGTAGATCGCTTCTCTTGAAAAACCCACCATGGCAACCGTTTCCCCCCTTGGGATATACATGTTGTTCCGGTCTCTCTCTGCGAAGTTATCCACCCCGATCCGGATAATCTGTTCCGCCTGTTCCATCGCTTTTGACGGATCGAAGGGTATGTGCAGCGCGTCGGGTATGCGGTTCGACTCATGGGTGGTGATAATCTTCGTCCCGTAACATTTTGCAGTCTCCGACATCCCCGGCATGACACACTGCTGGTCCACCACACAGGCGTCTATCGCACCTGTACCCATTGCGAGTTCCTGGCCGAGAATGTTGGTCACCGACGGCACTCCGTGCCGGGAAAGGAGCTCATGGCCGCTGCAACACATTCCCCCGAGCACGATCCCCGCAGCTCCCTTCTCCTTCGCGTAGCTGATGAGCCTCTCATCTTTCGCCATCACCGCCACGGCCTCCACCATTGTGGGTGTGTGGCCGTGTACGAGGAGGTTCACATGGTCTTCTTTAAGAACAGTGTAACTGACAGTCCCCGATTTTACCTTCGGGATACCGAAAAGGATCTCCGTCGCAAGATTAGAGCCAAAGATGGAAGACCAGCAGTAGGCGAGGGACGTCCTCAAATCCTGCTTCGCGAGGTTCCGCCAGTCCGTGTTACCTCCCAGCGTGGTCCGGTGGAGAGATTCGAATACCTCGTAGTAGGAACTCCTGGGAAAGGCACCCAGTTCCCGCCATTTTTCAATCCGTTCCTTCGGGGCAATAGCCATAAGGGTCTTCATTGGAGCATCGTCCCATCTCGTCAGGTCCTCTATCAGCACATCCGTCACATCTTCTGCCACCGCGTTTAAATCCCGGCCGTTTGACTCGATCCCGAAGAGCCGTGCCAGCTCGTACACCCTTTCCTCACCTTCAATCTTATAATCGCTCTCTCCCCTCACGGTTTTCTTCAGGGCCATCAGCACATCGTACGTATGCTGTCCGTGGGCAGCACACCCCGCCGCAAGCATTCTCAACAGGTGTCCCATTGCGATGCCGTTCACGTCGAGTCCGCAAATCCCCCGGGGAGTTTTCGGGGATATCCGGCAGGGACCCATAAGACAGAGGCGGCAGCACTCTCCCCGCAGTCCGAAGTTACACTGGGGCTGCTGGGCCTCGTACCTGTCGACCCAGCAGGCGACTCCGTCTTTTTCCAGCTTTTCAATCAGTGCTTTCGTAGCCTTTCCAGGGGCTTTTTCCTTTATCTCCTCTTTCTAAGGTGTCTCAACATTCAATTTAGGGTAGCTATATTTCATATCTCACTCCCAGCTGTCCTCTTTGTTCCAGGAACATCTTCTCTGAATCAACTGGACGGCGTAGTCTGTAGCGTATCCAAGAACCCCTATGATGATGATTACCGCGATAAGTTCCCCATAAGCGAACCGGTCCCTCGTATCAAGAATGTAATAACCCAGGCCTTCGGAAACACCCAGCATCTCCGCCGGAACCAGGACGATCCATGAAATCCCCAGGGCCAGGCGCAGCCCCACGAGTATGTCAGGGAGTGCGGCAGGCAAAAGTATCTTCTTCACGAACCTGATTCCCTTCACATTGTACGTCCTGGCAACCCTAACCCATATCTTCTCCACGGACTTAACGCCGAAGGATGTATTGATCACAAATGGCCAGACAGCCGCAATGGCGATGAGAAAATAGACTGGATTATCCCCTATGCCGAAGATGGAAATCGCCAGGGGCATCCATGCAAGGGGGCTGATCATACGGATGAACTGGAAGGGACCGTAGGTTGCCCTGTCGGCGACCCTGCTGTACCCCGTGATGAGGCCTGCAGGAATCCCTGCCGTAGCAGCTATGAACAGGCCCACAATGACTCTTTTCAGGCTTGCCATGATGTGAGGGGCAATTTCTCCGGAAGCGATGATCGATCCAAGGGCCTTTATGCTCACCACGGGGGAAAAAGAGATACCAATCCCCCTTCCGAGAAACTGTTCCGATGTGGCTACATACCAGGCGAGGACGAAAAGGACCACCCCCCCCGGGACGGCGAACCTGTCCTTGAACTTCATCGCCTCAAACGGATTAG
>CAYSOQ010000149.1:0-4254 GCA_964432685.1 uncultured bacterium | reverse complement strand
TGATCCTTTTCACTTCACTCCCCCTGAGATTTTTCTTTATCTCCCGTTATCACACTCCCCGCGGTAATGAAGCCGTTGGGCCGGTTCTACTGCCTACTCGATAACTTCCCCAAAATAGGTGATGATCTTATCGACCCGGTATTCTAACTCCCCCTTTGGGATCTGAACGAACACTTCATCACCGGGATATGAGCCTATCAAGTTACGGGCAATGGGAGACCTGGCGGATATATGCTCGGGCTTCCCATCCATCGCCTCGTGGGGAACAATGATGAAACGCTTGCTCTCTAAAGATATGAGTTCCGTAACATATACGGTAGAACCTATGCTCACCCTGTCCCGGGGAATCGTCGTCATGTCAATGCTTGCGAGGTCATCGATGCGCTGCTGGATCTGGGCTAGCCGGCCCATGAGAGTGGATTGCCTTTCCTTTGCAGACTCATACTCCGCATTTTCCGAGAGGTCCCCCTGCTCTATTGCGGCCCCGATTTCCTTCGGGAGTGTAACCTTCAACTCATACTCTATCTCTTTCGCCTCCTTCTGGAGACCACTTATAATCTCTTCAATGCTAAACATTAGAAACACTCCCCTCCACGCTCAATGGAAGACCTTCTTCATCCATGTTCAATCTGCATCCCCCGGTTCCATACGCTAAAAAGTTCTTGATGGTAAACCTCTACTCCATCTCCACGGAAAACTCCTGGTAATCGAACCAGAACCCGCTTTCCGAAATGGAGTCAATCTCTGCCTGTATGATCTTCTTGTGATTCTCCTCCTCCGCAGCTAAAGAGAGGAACAGGTTTTTAAGTTCATCATCATCATCACATTTCAAGGCCTGGGCCAGGTAGAACTTGTTGGCCAGAATCTCGTACTCCATAGCCACCTTCAGAGCTCCCAGATCATCCAGGGTTTCAATATCAGCGTGCATAATATCAGTATCAGGAGGAGGAGTATCTACTACCGCCGGGGCGGCTTCCTCGGGGTCTGGGAGAACCCACGATTTTCCCTCCATCATGACGTATAGCTGTTTCTCGAGTTTTTCAAGGTGGCCAATCTCATCCAGTGCCAGGTTCAGAAGGACGAGTCTCCCCTTCTCATCTTTAGTATTTCTCGCAAATTGAATGTACCTTTTGCAGGCCCCCTTCTCATTCCCAATGGCAACATGGAGAGCTCTTACAATTTCGTTCAGTTCCATCCCTCATCCTCCTTGATCTATGTATTCCATGAATATATGTGTGAGAAGCCTATTCTACCAGTTTTTCCTCTCCCCTATCCCCTTTTTCCTTCATACAATCCGTGATTCTCCCGTCATCGTGAACCCCCACTTCCCTGATCAGGTCCAGTGCGTTCCCATCCAGGGTTTTTTCTTCTTCACGGAAAAAGATCCCCGTATACTTTTTTTCTTCAGACATGGCGTATTCGAGGGCCTCCATCCTGGAAGTGACATCCCATCCCTCCGGCAGGGGTTCGCTGATTTCATAATAATGCTCGTAGGTTTCATTCCTGTTGAAGGTAAGACAGGGTGAGAGAACATGAACCATGGAAAATCCTTTGTGGGCCACCGCCTCATGAATAATCTCATTAAGTTCATCAGGGCGGCCCGAGAACCCACGTGATACAAAGGTCGCCCCATGAACCAGGGAGAGCACAGACGGGTCGAGGGGTTTCCCCGGGTTTCCGTAGGGTGTGGTAGGAGTTTTATCGCCGAGAGGAGTCGTGGGCGCAACCTGCCCTTTCGTCAATCCGTATATGGAATTATCAAGAAGCAGGTAGGTGAGGTCTATGTTCATCCTCGCCGCGTGAGGGAGGTGCCCCCCACCGATTCCGAGGCCGTCACCGTCCCCTCCCACAACCATAACAGTGAGGGAAGGATTTGCCAGTTTCACTCCCGTGGCGATGGGGAGTGCCCTTCCGTGAACCGAGTGGAGGCCATAACATTTCACGAAGCCGGGGAATCGTCCAGAACACCCTATTCCCGAAACTATAACCATGTTGTGGGATTCCAGGTTGAGGGATGACATGGTGTGGTATACCGAATGGAGAGCGGTAAAATGTCCGCAACCGCCGCAGAAAATAGGCCTTAACCGCCCATGCTTCTCCACAATTTTTTTCTTCTTAACTTTTTTTATATTAACAAGGATTTCATCTTTTCTTCTATCTATACTCATGGCTGTAGCCTGCCTTTTAAGAGTTGTACCGCCTCATCGGGCCTCACAGGTGCACCCCCTGGAAGGTGAATCTCTTCCGCACTGATGCCGTAGTGCCCCTTCATGAACCTCGCAAATTGTCCGAAGCGGTTTTGCTCCGGTATGAGGACTCTCTCTGCAGATTCTATCGCCTTCTTCATCACTTCTTCGTGCTGGGGATAGATTGATTTCACTTTGGCGATACGAACCGAAAAGCCTTCCTCTGAGAGGCGTTCCGCCGCCTCCATAACGGCCCCGAAGGTCGAACCCCATGTGATAAGAAGGTTTTTTCCCCTCTCCTCCCCATAAAACTGGGGCGGAGGGAGGTCGGGAACCATGGTAGAAAACTTTGCGAACCGTTTTTCCGTCATGTCATGGTGAACCGTCAGGTCGTAATCGGGACCTCCCAGTTCGTTATGTTCCAGCCCTGTGGTCGTATAAAAACAGCCTTCGTCTCCGGGAACTGCCCAGGGTGACACCCCTGAAGGTGTTAGCTGAAATCTCTTGTACTGTTCCGGCGCTCCTTCGTATTTTACCCGGGTGGAGCTCCTCTCCCCCTTAAGGATGTCAGCGGGGACAGCAATGTAGGACATGCCGATGAACTTGTCCGAAAGAACGATAACAGGAGTCTGGTATTTCTCTGCAATATCGAAGGCATCCTGCATGATTTCGTAACACTCCCCTATCGTCGCAGGTGCGAGGACAACTCTGGGGCTATCCCCGTGGGCTCCGAAGAGGGCAAGGTTGAGATCCGCCTGTTCCACCTTCGTGGGAAGCCCCGTGGAAGGGCCCCCCCTCATGGCGTTTACGATCACAAGGGGTGTCTCAGTCATGACCCCCAGGTTGATAATCTCAGTCATTAGTGAGAGTCCCGGGCCAGACGTAGCTGTCATTGCGCGCTTCCCGGCAAACCATGAACCCAGGACAGACCCGATGGCGGCGATTTCATCCTCCGTCTGCAACACGGCTCCCCCGTAAGTAGGGAGATGTTTCGCCAGGTACTCCATCAATTTCGAGGCGGGGGTGATAGGATAGCCTCCGAAGAAAACGAGCCCCGCGTTGATAGCACCCTGTGCCATGGCATCATTCCCGGAAATTATTGTATACACTTCGTCCCCGTGGGGAGGATCATCGAGTTCCAGGTTTATGTGCTCGATCTCTTTGAAATCGTACCCCTTCATAAACAGGTCCACATTGTTCTTCACTACCTCCTCCCCCTTTCGGGTGAAGAGTTCCTTCAGCACCTCTTCGAACACATCGGGTGATAGAGAGAGAATTCTCGCAAGGAAGCCCGCAGCCATTATATTCTTCCCCAGTTTTCGTCCTGTAACCTTCTGTGCCACGTGTTCGAGGGGCAGGCCGTAAGAGTTCATGAAATTTCCCGCAAAGTTCGGTACCGACTCAAAATCCTTCACAGTAATTCCGGGCTTGCTATCGTAGATGATTATCCCATTCCTGCCCAGTTCCTCCATCTGTTCGATGGCGAATAAGTTGTTCAATCCGATGAGTATATCCACCGAATCCGCCTTGGCTGCCACATCCCGTGTGGCAATCCTCACTTCCGAAATGGTCTTTCCGAAGCCCCTGATCTCTGCGGGGAAAGTATCGTGAATCAGAATGTAGTACCCCATCTTAACGAATGCCCGAGCTACCAGGGCTCCCGCAGCCAGTGACCCGTCCCCTGCCCCTCCGCACGCCTGTATGGTAATATTCTTCAACTTCATCAATCCCACCATCGTGCATATAATTCACGCCCGAAAATCGTATAGGGCCGCATTTTTTCAATCTCCAGGTTGACTCTCACGTCACCAGCCATATTCATCCCAGCTATCCTTCCCTGTGCTTTCGCGTTAGGAAACCCCAGGTTGACCCAGTATCTAGCGAGGGAGGGATGGTATATTTCCGCACAATCTCCTGCGGCAAAGATGGAGTCGGCAGTCGTCTGCATGTACTCATCGATTATCAAACCCTTATTCATGTAGACACCTGAATTTCTCATACAATCCATTTTTGGCAAGAATCCTCCAGAAGCAAAGACGATCTCTGCGGAAATTTCATCCCCCGATAG
>CAYSOQ010000148.1:0-4263 GCA_964432685.1 uncultured bacterium | reverse complement strand
TTACGCACCATCGTAAATTTCGATACCACATTATTACAACAATTGGTCTAAATGATCACGCCATGACTCTTCGCCTCAACCGGGGTGAATCCGATCTATTTCAGGTCAGTTTCTTAACACCAAGAGGGGGCAGGAATCATCAGTATATAAACATTCATTCAGGAAAGACCTCTTTTTTCCTTCACATGTGTGAAGATAATATGTCAATTCACTTCGCCCCCTCAACAATCTTAATCACTGTCTCCTCCACGGCGTCGGCGATTTCCCCGATCTCTGGATCGGGATAAAAGGTCTTCATCACCTTCGGGCGAAAGGCGCTGATGAAGGTTTTTCCACCCTGCTCGTAGACACTGATTGGACATGGGAGCATAAGGGAGATCTTGATATCTTTCTTGAGGACTCTGCTCGCGTACCCGGGGTTACAGATCTCTATTATCTTAAGTGGATCCCCCTCAAACCCCTTCGATTCGAGAGTCGCCTTCACATCGTGTATGTGGAGAACCCCAAATCCAGCTTCCTTCGTCCTCTCCTCCACCGCCTTTGTGGCCTCTTCCACACTTTTCCCCGTTTCTACTGTGTAATCGAGTTCCATCTTCCCCTCCTTTAACTTATGTTTACACCCCGCAACCTTAGAGCATTCCCTACCACAGAGAGGGAGCTTGCGCTCATAGCCGCGGCGGCGATTATCGGGCTTAAAAGTATTCCAAAAAACGGATATAGAATTCCCGCCGCTACCGGGACTCCAAGTGAGTTATAGACAAATGCGAAAAACAGGTTTTGCTTGATATTTTGCATTGTAGCCCTGGATAGTTTCCTCGCCCTGACGATTCCTGTGAGATCGCCCTTGACCAGGGTGACGCCGGCGCTTTCCATTGCAACATCCGTCCCGGTCCCCATGGCGATACCCACCTGTGCCTGTGCGAGAGCAGGTGCGTCGTTTATCCCGTCGCCTGCCATGGCTACCATCCTGCCTTCATCCTGGAACCGCTTTACCGCGGCAGCCTTTTCATCGGGCAAGACATCCGCCACTACTTCATCGATTCCAAGTTTATCCCCTACCGCCTCCGCAGTGGCTGCGTTATCTCCAGTGATCATGATGATCCGGATCCCTTCCTCATGGAGTTTCTCGATGGCGAAAGGGGTGGATTCCTTGATGGGATCTGATACTGCCAGGAGCCCGGAAATCGTTCCGTCTACAGCAACGAACATGACTGTTTGTCCCTCTTCCCTCATGGCCTTCGCCTGGTCACCCAGATTTCCTGGATTAATCCCGAAATCATGGAGGAGCTTTTTGTTCCCAAGGAGAACTTTTTTCCCTTCAACCTCTCCGGAAACACCTTTACCTGTATGGGAATCGAAATGATCCACTTTCCCCAGGGGGGTGTTCCTCTCCTCTGCCCCGGAAACAATTGCCTCAGCGAGAGGATGTTCACTCCCCTTCTCGAGTGTCCCCGCCAGGTACAGAATTTCCCCTTCATCTATCCCTTCCACAGGAATAACCCCGGTGAGTTTCGGTTTACCTAAAGTGAGTGTCCCGGTTTTATCCACCACAATGGTGTCTACTTTTCTCATCGTTTCGATTGCCTCAGCATTTTTAAAGAGAACGCCCATGGTAGCACCTTTACCGGTGGCTACCATGATGGACATGGGCGTAGCAAGTCCCAGCGCGCATGGGCAAGCTATGATCAGGACGGATACTGCCACAATGAGGGCATATGAGAGACGCGGTTCCGGCCCGAAAAAGTTCCAGACCGCGAAGGCAGCAAGAGCCACAGCCATCACCACGGGGACGAAATACCCTGCCACCATGTCGGCGAGTTTCTGTATGGGAGCCCGGCTTCTCTGTGCCTCGGCAACCATCTGAACAATCTGAGCCAGGAGGGTATCGCCTCCAACTTTTTCCGCCTCCATTATCAGACTGCCCTTTCCGTTAACTGTTGCCCCGATGAGTGTGTCCCCTCCCTTCTTTTCAACGGGTATGGGCTCTCCTGAAATCATCGATTCATCTACCGTGCTGGTTCCAGTAAGGACCACCCCGTCTACGGGAACCTTTTCCCCGGGCCTGATTCGCAATCGGTCACCCTTCTTCACATGTTCCAGTGGGATGTCCAACTCGCTTCCATCATCACTTATTTTTCGTGCTGTTTTTGGAGCAAGCCCAAGCAATGCCCTGATCGCGGCGCCTGTCTGACTCCTCGCCTTGAGCTCCATTACCTGCCCCAGGAGTATTAACGTCACGATGACCGCCGCGGCCTCGAAGTAGACCCCCACACTTCCGTCTGCACCCCGCATCTCCGGGGGGAAAATATGGGGAAAGAGGACGGCAATAAGGCTGTAGATATATGCCACGGAGACACCGAGGCCAATCAGGGTAAACATGTTGAGACTCTTGTTGATTATTGACTGTAAACCCCGCACATAGAAGGGCCACCCAGCCCATAAGACGACGGGGGTTGCCAGAATCAGCTCTATCCATCCGAGAGTATTCTGGGTCGCCAGATTTTCGATAAGTGATCCACCTGGAATTAAGTCCCGCATGGCAATTATCACAAGGGGAATGGTTAGGATGGCACCGATGACAAACCTTCTTTTCATATAGTCGTATTCGGGATTTTCCTCCTCCTCGAGAGATATTGTGCGAGGTTCCAGGGCCATTCCGCACTTGGGACAGCTCCCAGCGCCTTCCTGTACCACTTCCGGGTGCATGGGGCAGGTGTATTCAGTACGGGTCGCTGGAAGAGAAGGCACCATAGGTTCAAGGGCCATCCCACATGAGGGGCAGGAACCGGGGCCCTCCTGCAGAACTTCAGGGTGCATGGGGCAGGTGTATTTCCTCCCACCCTCCAGTCTCACTTCCTCAATTGATTCTTTTTTATCTCCCCTCTCAATAAAAGATACCGGATTGGCCTGAAATTTCTCCAGGCAGTGGTCACTGCAAAAATAGTAGGATTCACCTTCATGGTCTAAGCGTGTAAATGCATCTTCCTCGTCCGTCGTCATGCCACACACGAGATCCTTTCTGATCCTTTCCTCTCCGTTACCCATCTTCTCGTCCTTCACGGTATCCTTACCAGTAAATTCCAGGGGGTTCTTCTGAAAAGTCTCCTTGCACGATGGGTTGCAGAAATAGTAGGATTCCTCCTCGTATTTCAGAGTGATCGCTCCTTCTCCGGTATTCACATCCATTCCGCACACGGGATCCTTCTCCGGTTCCATGATATATTTACCGGGATCGGCCTGGAACTGCTCCTGGCACCTTATATTGCAAAAATAGTAATCCCTTCCCTTGTGGGCCAACTTATTTGAACTTTCCTCTGGATTTACTGCCATCCCGCACACAGGATCTTTTATCATGACAATACCTCCTTTATATAGATGCTTCAGAGGAGATCAGTAGTTTCAGTCCCTTTCTCGTTGGGAAAAACATGGGAACATCTTTAATATAGTTATAATATTCTCTCCCAAAAATGGTAAGCATTTCCTTTTCCTCCTTAAGAGAAAGCCTGAAATACGCAAGAAAGATGAAAGGTGAAAGGACGAGTGTAAATATGGTCGGCCAGTGGATTAGCTGTCCAATAATCAATATGAATATCCCCGTGTATTGAGGGTGGCGGATAACGGAATAAATTCCATCCTTCACCAGCCTGTTCTCCTTCGTGGCACGATGTACAGCACTCCATCCCCGGGCAATCATGGAAAAACCAGCAAAAACAAAAGAAAAGCCGATAATCATCTCCATATTCGCAAGAAGAGTCCCCTCTTTTATGAAGAAGGACCAGAGATGCCCGTTTTCGTGGAGCCAGGGAACCTTTATCCCGAGTACTGAGCCAAGCAGATATATGGTGAGTGGGAATCCGTACATTTCAGCATACAGTGCGATAATGAATGCCTGTACGAGTCCAGCCCCTTTCCATTCTTTCCATGACCTGGGAGCAAGATACCGATAGAACAACCAGGACATAACCACAATCATTAGAATTGAAATACCCCACGCTCCTCCAAGTGCTGCCTTTTCCATTTTGAGTTTCCTCCTGAATATTGTTTCCCTTACTCAAAGGCATTTCCCGTGCCAAATATTTATTCACGGGAAAATATTTCATAACTATCTGTTAATTAACAATAAACTATTTTTGATATAGTAAATGTCATCCTTTATTTCTTTGAAGTAAAACTCAAAGTGGGTAGATTTTTCACGATGGGCTTCTGTCACGGGAAAATATTCCCCGGGGGCAAGCTTTTATTTTAACGAGTGAAAGAAGAAGG
>CAYSOQ010000147.1:0-4263 GCA_964432685.1 uncultured bacterium | reverse complement strand
TCATCTTTGCCCTGGATGCATACGAGAGCGTTGCCGGGGCATATATAGCGGGACTTGAAAAGTTTGATGCAGGGGGTGGTGATTTGAGCAAGATCGCCAGCGTCGCCAGTTTTTTCGTAAGCAGGATCGACGCGGCAATTGAGGGAAAAGTGGCGGCACGGCTTAAAAATGCATCCACCCGGGAGGAAGAGAAACTTCTTCGAAGCCTCCCGGGCAAAGTGGCAATCGCAAACGCAAAGATTGCCTATCAAAGGTATAAGAAAATTTTTCACGGAGACCGCTGGAAGTCACTCGAGGGCAGGGGGGCAAAAACGCAACGGGTCCTGTGGGCGAGTACGGGCACCAAGAACCCTGAGTTCAGCGATGTTCTCTACGTAGAGGAACTAATAGGGCCCGATACGGTCAACACCATACCCCCTTCCACCTATGAGTCATTTCGAGACCATGGACAGCCGCGGGCAAGCCTGGAGGAGGATATAGATGCCGCCGTTGGTACGATGGACGCGCTCATGAAATCAGGGATATCGATGAAAGATGTTACCGATAAGCTGCTCGAGGATGGAGTTCGTCTATTTTCCGAAGCATTTGACAACCTGCTGAATGCTGTGGACACGAAATGCAGAGATGCCTCCCGTGTGAGGGTCAATAATCAGAGTTACATCTTGCCAGAAGATCTCATGTTACAGGTCAAAACCACACTTGAAGAGTGGCAGGCCGGCGGCAAAGTGAGGCGGCTCTTTGAGCGTGATCCATCCCTGTGGACAGGTGAGGACGAAGGGAACTGGCTCGGATGGCTGGGTATCACCGAAGACCAGCTGGCCCATGGCCAACATTTGCATGATATTGCCGAAGAGATAAAAGGAGAGGGCTTCTCCCACGTGCTGCTCCTGGGTATGGGCGGCTCGAGCCTCTGCCCAGAAGTGCTCCGGATGACTTTCGGCAATATTAAGGGTTATCCAGAACTGCATGTCCTCGATTCTACCGATCCCGCTCATATAAAGGAGATTGAAGGCAAAATCGACCTACCTACCACTCTTTTTATCGTTTCGAGCAAATCGGGGGGCACACTGGAACCAAGCATTTTCATGCAATATTTCTTATGTCGGACGAAAAGCCTCATAGGCGCGAATAAGGTTGGCAGCAGATTTATAGCTATCACCGACCCCGGGTCGAATTTACAGGATGTGGCTGAAAAAGAGGGTTTCAGGCACATTTTCTATGGGGTTCCTTCCATTGGAGGCAGGTATTCCGCACTCTCAAATTTCGGCATGGTGCCGGCTGCCATAATGGGCATGGACGCCCGGAAATTCATAGACCGTGCCGATCAGATGGCAATCGCCTGTTCGCCGTGCCTGCCGGCAGAGGAAAACCCCGGCGTGGTTCTTGGCTCCATCCTGGGAGTTCTCGCCAATAATGGCCTCGACAAGGTGACCATCTTCACGTCGCCCGCCATAAAGGGACTGGGTGCGTGGCTGGAGCAGCTTCTCGCAGAATCGACTGGAAAGGAGGGGAAAGCCCTCATCCCCGTTGACCGCGAGCAGATTGCCTCCCCTCATATCTATGGAAACGATAGATTGTTCGTCTATTTGAGGCTGGACACGGCACCCGATCACTCACAGGATGAGGCGATCAAAGCCCTGGAGATGGACGGACAACCGGTGGTTCGTATCTCCGTCGCAGACCCTTATGATCTGGGGCAGGAATTTTACCGATGGGAGATTTCCACAGCAGTGGCAGGATCGATCATGGGAATCAATCCCTTCAATCAACCCGACGTGGAAGCGAGCAAGGTTGCAACGAGAAAATTGACCGATGCGTACGAGGAGGCCGGCTCACTCCCCCGGGAAGCTCCGATCATGGAGGAAGAAGGGGTCAAACTGTTCACCGACGAGAGAAATGGCGCATCCATCGTGGAAGGGGCGGGAAAAGACAGAACGGTATCCAGTTACCTCCGGGCACACCTTAACAGGATCAAAGCAGGCGATTACTTTGCCCTTCTGGCATACATCGAGATGAACGAGGCGAATGAAGATCTTCTTAAGGGAATCCGCCTCGCAATCAGGGAGAAAAAACATGTGGCAACGTGCCTGGGTTTTGGCCCCCGCTTCCTGCACTCAACGGGACAGGCATACAAGGGCGGACCGAACAGCGGGGTTTTCCTGCAGATCACGTGTGACGATTCAGCAGACCTGCCGGTTCCCGGACGGAAATATACCTTTGGTATCGTTAAAGACGCACAAGCCCGGGGAGACTTCCAGGTTCTTGTTGAGAGAGACCGTCGGGCCCTGCGTATTCATCTCTGCGGGGATATAAGGACAGGCCTGAAAAACTTGGAAAGGGTGGTTAACCAGGCCCTCTCATGAGAAAGGGGAAATGTTTGTATGGATTTAAACCCTTTAACGTGTTGGATAAATGTCAGTCACAATCACTATTAACGAAAGAGGAGTAATACTATGCAAATAGGAATGGTAGGTCTGGGAAGGATGGGAGGCAACATGGTGCGCCGGTTGATGAAGGGAAGCCATAAATGCGTCGGCTACGCTAGGAACATTGAAAGCGTGAAGGAGCTTTCGCGCGAAGGACTGGATGGGGCTTCCTCCCTGGAAGAATTGGTAGGCAAGCTGACCAAGCCCCGGGTGGCCTGGATCATGGTCCCCGCAGGGGACCCCACGGAACAGACGGTCACAGCTCTGGGAGAGCTCATGGATGGGGGAGACATTATCATCGACGGAGGCAACTCCTACTTTAAAGACGACCTTCGCCGCGGGAAGAATCTCGAGGAAAAGGGCATCAATTACGTGGACGTGGGCACGAGCGGAGGCACATGGGGGATGGAACGGGGTTATTGTCTCATGATCGGAGGAGAGGAGGGTGTGGTCGCCCATCTCGACCCTATATTCAAGACTCTGGCCCCCGGGCCGGGAAACATTCCCAGAACGCAAGGCCGTGAGAAGGGTGAAGGAACATCTGAAGATGGATACCTCCACTGCGGGCCGACGGGTGCCGGTCATTTTGTCAAGATGGTCCACAACGGCATTGAATACGGCATGATGCAGGCCTTTGCCGAGGGTTTTGACATACTGCGTAATGCGGGGGCAGAAGGACTCCCTGGGAACTATTGCTACGACTTAAATGTGGCAGACATTGCAGAAGTGTGGCGCCGTGGGAGCATCCTCGACTCCTGGCTCCTCGATTTGACTGCCCAGGCACTCATAGAGGATCCGCAACTGTCCCAATTTACAGGGAATGTTGAGGATTCCGGCGAGGGCAGGTGGACGATCATGGCAGCCATAGAACAGGCCGTCCCTGCAGACGTTCTCTCCGCCGCACTTTACACTCGATTCAGGTCGCGTAAGGAACATACCTTCGCTGAGAAGATACTTTCTGCCATGCGCTATAAATTCGGTGGCCACGTTGAGCCTCCCAAGGGAGAATAGAGGTTCGATAGCATAACGCGGGAGATCGGCCTATGAAAAGTACAGAGGGAAACAACTGGGCGGATGGGGGAAATGGCAAACCTGGAGAGCCCGGAGTCATGGTCATATTCGGTGCATCAGGCGACCTGACCAAAAGAAAACTCATCCCTGCCCTTTATAACCTTGCCCGGAATGATTTGCTGTCACCGGAATTTGCAGTTGTGGGAATTTCCAGAACAAAGAAAAAAAACGAAGATTTCCGGACCGAAATGAATGAGAATATCAAGGAGTTTGCCGCAGGTGAGGTCGATCCCCGTATCTGGAAATCACTCATGGAACGTTTTTATTATCTCCCGGGAGATGCGAAAGAAGCGGGCACATATGACAGGCTTCGCGACATGCTTGCCCGGATCGACAAAGATCATGGAACCCGGGGAAACTATTTCTTCTATCTAGCCACAGCCCCAGGATTCTTTTCTGAAATCATTAAGCGAATTGGTGCTTCGGGGCTTTCTCGGGAAGATGATGGGCACTGGCGGCGGGTGGTCATCGAAAAGCCTTTCGGACATGACCTCGACTCGGCCCGCTCCCTCAACGGGGAGATTGGAAAGATCCTGGAGGAGAAACAGATCTTCCGGATAGACCATTACCTTGGCAAGGAGACCGTACAGAACATCCTGGTCTTCCGTTTTGCAAACGGTATCTTCGACCCAATCTGGAACCGCCGCTATATCGACAACGTCCAGATTACCGTTGCCGAAAAACTGGGCGTGGGTAAGCGGGGGGGGTTTTATGACGGAGCCGGGGCTCTTAGAGATATGGTTCCTAATCAAATTTTCGCGCTCGT
>CAYSOQ010000146.1:0-4299 GCA_964432685.1 uncultured bacterium | reverse complement strand
GTATGCCCCATCACCGCGCGCCTCCTCCCCCCCCGCCCCCGCCGAAGAAGCCGGTAACGATAAAGATCATTTGGCCAACTAATATGAGCAAACACTCGTTTACTCCCGGAACACCCGGCGAACTTCAACTCTCACTCAATGCTGACGTGACACCCAGCAAATACGCGGGAGACGTAACGTGGAAGATAGAAAAGATCGGGGATTCAACTATGACACCTGAAACTCCCCGCACATCTAATGCCCAGGTTACATTCAAGGAACTGCCGAAGAATAACAGCGATTTCGGGAAGAAAAAGATCACTGCCACGGTGAAGGGAAAATCGGACAGTGTGACGATTCTCGTTTTTTTCATCCCACAGGCTTCTAACCATCCGAAAGATGGGGTTTTGAGCACAACCTCTCCAAACTGGTTCTACTACTGGAAACAGACGGCGGCGGCCCAGGGGATGGAAAAGATTCTCAAGTACAGACCGATAATCCCCGCAAAAAACAGGCCCACGGACAACGTTATCGGACGGTACGAGAGGGGGGAAGATGCCATCTACCTGAGTGACTCCACCTTCTCTTCTACGGGATGCACCAGAAGACAAGATGCATTACCGCCGCACGGAACCAAAAACGCGACGAAAATAGACTGCTTCGCCGAGGAGATAAAACACGAAGCGCGTCATAAGACCGAAGAGGACCTCTGGTGGAAAAAAGGCTCCAATACACTCGTTCGCTTCGTTGAAAATTTTACTGACGATAGGGACGGCGACCACATTCCAAAATGGGTGGAGGATGCCGAGGCAGGGTGCAGCGATCAAAACATGTGGTCCTGCAACAACCGCCCCACATTCTCGACTCCCCCTACGACTGTTCCGGACACGGAACTTTACGCTTATTACGAAGGGTGGAAGTGGCCCCTTTGCTCGGCAAAATCCGTAGACTGGTCGGAGGGGGGCCAGCAGTGGTTATCGAAGGGCAAAGGCCCTTGCCCGTAATTACTAAAAGAGCAAAATGTTCAAGGGATAAGCAGGTTACTTAATAAGGGGCAGTAATTATCAACTATCACTTGCAAAGATTTTACCTATTTTCTTTGCCAGTTCCCCGCCACTGAAAGGTTTCTGTAGATAGTTCACACCATCCAACAGAATACCCTTATTGGTGATCACCTCATTAGTGTACCCTGATATGAAGAGGACCTTGATTGTCCCGTATTGACTTAATACCTTATCGGCGAGATCTTTCCCCGTCATCCCGGGAAGGACCACATCGGTCATGAGCAGGTCGATCTTATCTCCAAGCTCCCTTATCTGTTCCAGCCCCTCCTCTCCGGAAGACACGGATACTACTTCATATCCTACGGCTTCGAGGAGCGCCTGGGCTGATTTTCTCACGTCCTCGTTATCTTCCACGAGGAGAACGCTCCTTCTCTCCACCGACTTCTCAATTTCCCCGATGGCCCTTTTTCCAGAAATCACCTCTTCTTCACCGCATATGGGGAGGTAAATTGTGAAGGCAGTCCCGGCTACCTCATCGCTCTTCACCCATATGTAACCCCCATGCTGCTTAACAATTCCATACACAGTAGAGAGTCCCAGGCCGGTCCCACCATCCTTCCCCTTCGTGGTAAAGAAGGGTTCGAATATCTTATCCTGTATTGTCCTCGGGATCCCCACACCAGTATCGGATACACGGATCTTTACGAAATCTCCGGGGTTCACGTAGGGATAGATTTTTTTCACATCTTCACCCAGGGTCTCCACGTCCGTTTCAATCAATACTTTTCCCCCTTCTGGCATTGCATCACGGGCATTTACCAGTAGGTTCACGAAAACCTGTTCTATCTGCCCCGTATCGACCTTGACGTTTGAAATCCCTTCCTTCAGGCAAGTTTCCAATATTATATCCTCACCAATCAGGCGTTCGGCCATGTTGCTTAAGTTCCCGATCACCCTGTTCAAGTTGACCACCTGGGTTTCGGCAGGTTTTCTTCTGCAGAAGGAGAGAAGCTGGCCGATGAGATTGGACGCCTTGAAGGAGGTATCGATGAGGGCATCAGCCTTCTCTATAACCCCTTCACTCCCTCCGCACTGCTTCATGCACTTTAGCTTTAAAATCTCTCCGAACCCTGAGATGGCTCCAAGGTAATTGTTAATATCGTGGGCCAGGCCACCCGTTAGGCGTCCAACCGCTTCCATCTTCTGTGCGCGGTAAAACTGGTCCCTGAGTTCCCTTTCTTTGGACAGGTCCATGAGGTTTCCGATCACTGCGGGGCGTCCTTCATAGATTGAGGATTTCACCAGGATTTTCGACGGGAAAAGATCCCCATCCCGCCTGTAGGCGTTGATCTCATACTCCATGGATTCATATTCCCCTGACAGGATCCGTCCGATAATATCTCTCTCCTCCTTCTTGAAATCGGAATGGGTAAAGTTTTCGGGGCCCAGCCTGTCAACCACATCCTCGTATGAACAGCGGAAGATCTCGAGGAATCTCGAGTTTACGTACTTAAACACCCCATCCTGTATAATCCCGAAGGCAACTAACGACTCTTCCACAAATGTCCTGTACTGTACCTCTGATCTCTTGAGTTGTTCCTCCGCTTCCCTACGCTCAATGGCACCAGCAATTGCACCGGAGAGCATCTTTAGGAGGGAGACATCCTCTTCGATCCAGTTCTTTTCCTCCAGCAGGGAATCGAAGCAGAGGACTCCCCTCACGCAATCCTTCCATATCAGGGGGACAGCCATGAGAGACTTGATATCCTCATCCTGGAGGGCTCTCCTCTCTTCCCTTCTTTCCAGGGGAATGTGGGAAATACGGGGGAAAAAAATCTCCTCTCCGGACAAAAGCTGTTCGTTCCACCGGGGGAAATGGCTGGCGGAGATAAGAGGGAGATAGTTTGCACGGCCCCCAATCCCCTTTGCCCTCCACTCGTGTGCTTTGACCATCGCCTTTCCTTCTTCTTCGAGGAATACGTATCCCCTCTCGGCTCCCGCAAACTCTCCCACCTTTTTTAGCGCCCCCTTGATTGAACCGTCAATCGCCTCGGAAGGTTCCGCAATCAAGCTTGACACAATAGACGAGATGAGCTTCTCCATCTCGAACCTTTTCTTAAGAGCAATTTCGGTCCCTTTCATGTCGCTAATATCCATGATCAGCCCGTCCACATAGGTAAACCCCTCTTCATCGTAAAAATGCCTCCTCCTTTCCATGCCCCAACGGATGGAACCGTCCTTCCGGATGAACCGGTACTCCACGAGTATTCGCTCCTTTCTTGCCCGGACCGCATCCCTGTATATCTTTTTAACCCTGACAATATCCCCCGGGTGAATGATGTTTTTCCATATTATTCTCCCTGAGACAATCTCTTCAGAGGAATAGCCGATCACTTTCTCCAGTTCTCCTCCCATGTATGAGACGGTCCAATCAGGATATCCCCGGTAGATGACTCCCGGTACATTGTTCAAAAGGGATGAAAGGGATTCACTGAAATCATACTTCTCACCAGGCGAGGGTTGCATTGGATCTCCGTAGAAAACTATTTTTTCCCTTCTCACACTATCTATCGGATTTCTTTTAGGAATAGTTGAACCTCTTCCTTAATATGTTTGGATATTCTTAAAAGCGATTCGTGATATTCTCCCGGGTAGAGGAGGGATTATTATGAAAGGAATAGAGTCCCGAGGTCCCAGTTCATCCGGTCAGTTTCATGTGGACAGGCGGAAGATATGATATTGTTCTCTATCAACCAATTTTGAGGATCTCCCTGTGCTACCAAATCTGTACATACAACCCATAAGACTTTTCGGGAAAATATCGATCCAGCCCTTCGGCATACTTGTGGCAACCGCCGTCATCACGGGCTATATTCTCGCTAAGCGAAGGTCCAGGACAGTGGGCCTTGACCCCGAGGTATGCGCCGACGGAATGTTCTGGACAATCGTGAGCGCCTTCATCTTCGCCCACCTGGCCTCGGAAATCTTCTACTATCCCGGCGATGTGGTAAGAAACCCCGTTACCCTTCTCTATTTCTGGAGAGGCCTTTCCTCCTTCGGTGGGTTCTTCGGTGCCTTCCTGGGAGGAACTCTCTATTTTAGAAGGAAACATGTCCCGGTGATGAAGTATGCAGAAGCGCTCCTCTTCGGATTTGTGCCAGGCTGGATAATCGGGCGCCTGGGCTGCACCATCGTTTTCGACCACCCGGGGTTTAAAACCAGTTTCCTCCTCGGCATGGCCGATCTATCAGGGGTGGTTCGCCACAACCTTGGCATGTACGAGATGCTGCTGGCCCTCTTCCTCACCACGCTGCTT
>CAYSOQ010000145.1:0-4335 GCA_964432685.1 uncultured bacterium | reverse complement strand
CCCCTTACACGATGGACATCGGTTCATCTCCCCCTCCCTCTATGGAGATACCGATATACCCGTGATAAAGGTCATGGATTTGCTTTTTTGGCGACCCGGGCGTTGAAGCGGTCAAAATTCACCGTGAATCTATCGTGTGTACCCCGCCCGATTTCATCAACCTCGTCTTTCGCGACGATCTCCCACTTCGTGCGTTTTCCATCGATCTCAATTAGTTTCACGTGCACTTCCACTTCCATCCCGGGAGGCGTGGCCGCGGAATGCGATACATTCACATGAATCCCCACACTCCCCTCACCCGGCTCGTAATGGGGAACCAGCGCCTCGATACATGCCCACTCCATGAGGCCAATCATAAACCCGGTGCCAAAGACCTTCGGCATCTCTTGAAATGGTGCCGCTTCCGGGTAGAGATAGGGAACCGTCTTGTTTTCCGGCACTACGTATTTGTGGGTATACTCGAGCCCTTCCCTCAGCGAATCTTTCATTGGACTCCTCCTTTATCCTTTCCAGCCATCATATGAAACTGCCCCCGTCCCTGTCAATTTTGTCAATTCACAGTCACCCGTTTAATTCCAGGCCAGGGAGTTTAGTTCCCGACTCTAATTTTCCACAGTGTTCTCATCTTTACCACCCTCCTCCTCTTCCATTACCTCATCTGCATGAAGCCTCGCTTCCGCAGCTTCTAGAACTGCAATCTCCGCTTCCGCAATGGATACCATGGCGATCCCGATCTTCTTCTCCGCATACGCCTCAGCTTTCTCCGCCCTTGCCATTGCCCTCTCGATGGTCCACTTTTCCTGTTTGGTGGAGATTGTACTCTTCACCTCGTCAATTTTTGCCTCTATCTTTTCCTTGGTCTCAGAAATCGTCGCGTAAAAGGAGGCTTTCGATTTCTCCGCTGCAGCCTTTCGCGCATAAAGCCGCTCCTTCGCCTCCTCGATTTTCTCCTGAACCTCGGATCTTGCCTTCTTCGAGGTGGCATCGATATTCGATTTTGTTTCTTCCATCTGTTTCTGGACTGCACCTACCTTTTCCTTGAGATTGTCTTTCATCTGCTGAATCTTTTCTTTCATCGCTATCTACCTCCTTTTTAAACGGTTTCTTTCTGCACTTATCTATTCTCATTTATAGATAAGATACATATTGGAGTGGCCAGTTTCTACAAAGGCAAAATCTCCATTATATAAATGTGAAGACTTGTTACGCTCACACCTACTGTCCTTGAGAGGCAGTCATCAAACTCCACCGAAATTTTCATGAAACCCTTCCCACTTCCCAATATTCTAAAAGAGTATACAGAAAATCTCTTTCTAGATAGGTAATAGTGGAAACCAGTAAACCAGTTCTTTAAACTCTCCTGGAGGGGAAACCATGAAAAAAAGCTTCTATTTTCTGGGTGCACTGGTAGTCATCATAGTCGCGGTGGTCTTTTTAGTCGCCTCCAACCTGGACGCAATCGTCAAAAAATCGATAGAAAAATATGGCTCACAGGCTACGAAAACAGCAGTGCAGGTATCATCCGTCAAGATCAAGATAAAGGATGGGGTGGGTTCGATTGGAGGCCTTAGGGTTAGTAACCCGAAGGGATTTTCCTCCCCTGCTGCCATCAGCCTGGGAAACATCACCATCGACATCGACACTTCGACGGTGACCAGGGACCCGATTATCATCGAAAAGATTCATGTATCTGAACCACACTTGACCTATGAGATCAACAAATCGGGCAAATCAAATGTGGACGGCCTGAAGAGTAACCTCGGTAGCGACCAGAGCGGGGCGAAACCGTCGGGTGAAACCTCGTCAGGGAAGGAAAAGAAGATCATCATAAGGGACCTGGTAATTGAAAAGGGCAAGGTTGACGTTCTTGTTGCAGCACTCGGGAATAAAGCCAACACAACTACTATTCCGACGATTCACCTGAAAAACCTGGGGGGGAAAGGGGGATCCACTCCCTCAGAAATCGCTCTCCAGATCATCCGACCCCTATCTGACCGTGTGTCGAAGGCAGCAATGAATACGGGCATCCAGCAATACCTGGGGAAGAATGCCGCTGACGTCCAGAAGATGCTTAAGAAAGGTGCCATGGACAAACTGGGAACTTCCGGAAAGGGACTACCGAAGGGAATCCCGGGTGAAGCTGGAGGGGCACTCAAGAAACTTCTCGGGAAATAGGGATAAAACAGTTCCGAGTTTAGTGTTCAGAGTTCAGAGAAAAAACTCTCTCGAAACACGAGACCCGAAACAACCATACCACCAATTCTAGTTCCAGGTTCCCAGATCCCTGATTCCAGGTCCCAGTTTTCGGCGGACATAGGACGTCGGACTACGATTCAATACAGTTCAGAGTTCAGTATTCAGAGTTCAGAATCCGGAATTCCCATGGTACCGATATGTGTTTCCCCGTTACTGTTTCTTATGAAATAATGGGCGGGAAAAGGAGGGAGGATGGTATTTCACGAGAAAAGGACCCTTGGGAGCACAGCACTTACGGCAGGCAGACTAGGCATTTCGTCCAGCTTTGGCGCTCCTGCATCTGCTTTCGAAGAAGCCTTCGACCACGGGTGTAACTACTTTACCTGGGGGACTTTCATCAAGGGACGGTCAAAGGAAATGGCGAAGGCGATACAAAATATTAAGAGCCGGGGCATGCGTGACGACCTTATCCTCTCCTCTTTCACTTATGCCCACGAACCCCTGGTCACAGACTTCTTACTCAGACGGGGACTAAAGTCCGTAGGATTGGATTACGTTGACATTCTTCTCCTCGGGTACTTTTCACGGCGCCCCTCTGAGAGGATCTTAGAGGGAGCCCTTCGCTTAAAGCAACAGGGGCTGGTAAGGTTCATCGGAGTTTCCGGCCACAACAGGGGAGTTTTTCCCGGACTTGCCGGTGAAGGCCTTTTCGACGTATTTCACCTCCGCTACAATGCAGCTCACCGGGGAGCTGAAACGGATATTTTCCCCCGCCTATCCGGGAACGGACGACCCGGTATAGTCGCCTTCACTGCCACCAGGTGGGGAAACCTCTCAAACCCGAAAAAGATGCCGGAAGGAGAGCCTCCTCTCACGCCGCAGGAATGTTACCGTTTTGTTCTATCCCACCCTGATGTGGACATCTGCATGATGGGGGCAAAAAACAGGGAGGAAATGAGGCAAAACCTGAAAGTCCTCGAGTCCTCTCCCATTTCTGAGGAGGAACGGTCCCGTATCTGCCGGATTGGGGACCATATCCATAAATAAGACAGTTCCGAGTTTCCAGGTCCCAGTTCCTAGTTAAATTCGAAATCCTAAGCACTAAATCCTAAACAAATTCTAAATTCAAATGACCCAAACAATATAAAAAATCTCATTTGGGTTTGTTTACTATTTTGGTCATTCGGATTTGTTTCGGATTTCGTCTTTCGTGCTTACTCTTTGAATGAATAGGAACCAGGAACTAATAATTAGGAATATATTTTTAGAAACTATATCGGACCCGTGCAAACAAGTTCGTGTTGTCCTTGAACTGACCGAAAAATGTATCGCCTCTTCTGCCCAGAAACATATTTCCCCCAAGGGTGAAGAGGATTTCGTCAGAAACCTTGTAAGAAGCCTTCGGCCTCAGGAATGCATCCCCTTCGTTTGGGGAGAAGAAGTTAAACCAGGAGATGATGAGGTTCTGCTGCATGAAAAGGCCCGTGTAACGGAGGGTAAGCCACCACCGGTTCTGCTCCAGGCGCCCTGTGTCAGGAAAATCGAGAGCCCTCTCCAGGTATGCCTGGAACCCCATCGTCTGGTCGGTTCCTACCTCGTGTGTATATCCAACGAGAAGGCGTAGCTGGGAGTTTGGAACATTTGGGTCATCCCCGGAAAGGTCGTCCATGCTCCGGTACCAGGAAACCTCCACATTTCCGATACCGGAAAACAGATTGCCCCGGGCGCTCGCTCCCCATGCCTCTAACCGGGGGAAGGTAAAGCGCTGGTTGATGGAGTCAAATTTCATCGGCTGGCCGAAGTGTCCCCTGTACCCGTAGAGAGCCGTTTCCCAGCCTCCGAAGTTCCCATAGAGCCTTCCCGCAATCTGGCTGTTACCTAATTTTTTATCAGGCTCCACTGATTTGGTGACTCCATCTGCCGGGCCCACCCTACGTCCCTTTGAAAAATCCCAGAAGGAGATTCTTTCCCCTGAGATAAAAGTATCTGGAGAAAAAATGGGGAACCATGCGAGGTCAAGGTTCAACCTGTCGCCGAACCAGGTTGCCCGGACCAGGTCTGCTGGTTTTTTAAGGTATTCGTCATCACTGCCGATGAAGAAACTCCGCCAGTCTGTTGGAAAGAGATCGGTTTTCGGGA
>CAYSOQ010000144.1:0-4390 GCA_964432685.1 uncultured bacterium | reverse complement strand
GGATTATTATTACAGGCACTTGGCAAACTTTTCTAGCCTCATCGTTGAATAATACCCTGAGAGGCTCGATCAGATCTAATTCCATTTTCTCCGGGAGACCCCCCACGTTGTGGTGGGATTTTATAGTTGCCGAGGGACCTTTGAAAGAGAGGCTCTCGATCACATCAGGGTAGAGAGTCCCCTGGGCAAGGAATGTAACGTCCTCGAGGAGTCTTGCTTCCTCCTCGAAAATCCTTATGAAGGTTTCTCCAATGATTTTCCTCTTCCTCTCAGGATCGGTTACTCTGTCGAGTGCCTTGATGAATCTCTCTCGCGCATCGATGCACTTCAAATTCAGACCTATATCCTCTCCAAAAAGTTCTTCCACCTCCCGGCGTTCCCCTTTCCTTAACAATCCGTTATCTACAAAGATACATGTTAGTTGCCCCCCGATGGCTTTGTGTAGAAGGACTGCAGTCACTGAAGAGTCGACTCCCCCCGAAAGTCCGAGGACTACTCCTTTGGTCCCTACTAATTCCCTCACCTGGTCGATTGAATGAGCCACGAAGGAACCCATATCCCAATCTTTTTCCACACCGCAAACAATTTTAATGAAGTTGTCCAGAAGCTGAATCCCGGAGGGAGTGTGTACTACCTCTGGATGGAACTGGGTCCCATAGATGGTTCCGTCCATATTGCTTATCGCCGCATAGGGGGAGTGTTCAGACTTGCCGATTGGGAAAAAACCTTCCGGAAGGACCTCCACTCTGTCCCCGTGGCTCATCCAAACGGAAAGTTCGCCATCTGTCATGTACTCCCCCATATTATTAAAAAGGGGAACCTCGCCGTCCACGGATAATTTCGCATAGCCATATTCTCTTGCAATTGACCTGTCCACTTTCCCCCCGAGAAGATGGGTGATCAGCTGCATTCCATAACAGATTCCGAGTATAGGGATTCCAAGGCTGAATATGTTGTGAGAGATAGTGGGCGAATCCTCGTCGTACACGCTTGACGGCCCCCCGGAGAGTATTATGCCTTTTGGCCTGAACTCTCTTATCGATTCGATAGGCATGGTGTATGGCTGGATTTCGCTGTAGACGGATAATTCCCTCACTCTCCGTGCGATGAGCATGGTGTATTGAGACCCGAAGTCAAGTATAAGTATCCTATCCATATCCAGGTGTTACCTCTCTATCCGATAGTTGGGCGCCTCTTTCGTAATGTGGACATCGTGTACATGGCTCTCCCTCAAACCTGCATTCGTTATTCGTATAAATACAGACTTTTCCTGGAGACTTGAAATATCAGGTGCACCAACGTAACCCATTCCGGCTCTGAGTCCCCCCATAAGCTGATATATATTACTCGCAACTGTACCCCTGTATGGGACCCTTCCTTCGATGCCCTCGGGAATCAGCATCTGCTCTCCTTCAAGGTGAGACTGAAAATAACGGTCCTTACTCCCTTTTTTCATCGACTCGATGGATCCCATTCCCCTGTAGACCTTGTATGAACGCCCCTGGTATAGGACAATTTCCCCGGGTGACACATCCGTTCCCGCGAATAATGAACCCACCATCACAGAGGAGGCACCCGATGCTATTGCCTTCGTAATGTCCCCGGAAAACTTAATTCCTCCATCTCCAATGATAGGAACACCCTTCTTCTTTGCCGCGGAACTGCAATCCATAATCGCGGATACCTGGGGAACCCCTACACCAGCTACAACCCTCGTGGTGCAGATAGATCCGGGGCCAACCCCCACTTTTACACAATCGGCCCCAGCATTAATCAATGCTTCCGTACCTTCGGAGGTTGCAACGTTACCTGCGATAACCTGCAGCTCTGGATATTCCCTCTTTACCTGAGCCACCTTCTCGAGAACAAGCCTGGAATGACCATGGGCCGTATCAACGCATATCAGGTCTACTCCAACCCGGGTCAACCTCTCCAGGCGTTCATCCGTGTCCGGGCCGGTCCCCACAGCTGCACCAACCCTCAACCTCCCGAGGGAGTCCTTGCATGCATTCGGGTACTTTTTAATCTTGATGATATCCTTGATATTAATGAGCCCCTTCAACTGGTAATTCTCATCAACGACAAGAAGCTTTTCAATCCTGTGCTCATGCAGGATCATCTTGGCTTCGTCAAGAGTGGTCCCCACCGATACAGTAATGAGCCCATCTTTCGTCATCACCTTTTCTACCGGCTGGTCGAAGTTTGTCTCGAATCTCAAATCCCTGTTAGTGAGGATACCCACAAGTTTCTTGTTTCGTGTGACAGGGACCCCTGAGATTCTGTACTCCTTCATTAGTTCAAGGGCCTCTTGCACCTTTCGGTCCGGTTCGATCGTGATGGGATCAACTATCATTCCTGACTCGGACTTCTTCACTCTGTCTACCTCGGTAGCCTGTTCCTCCGGATTATTGTTGCGGTGGATGATCCCCAATCCTCCTTCCCTTGCTACGCCGATAGCCATCATCGATTCTGTCACCGTATCCATGGCTGCAGAGATAATTGGGATATTCAGTTTGATAGTTGACGTAAGATTCGTGGATATATCCACCTCCCCCGGGAGAACTTTTGATTCCCTCGGGACAAGAAGGACGTCATCAAAGGTCAAGGACTCCTCGAAATTACTGAACGACATAATTCTCTCCTTTTGATTCATTTTCCACCATTTCCCCGATTATTCCTTCGAGGAGGCTTCCATCAGACACCAATATTTCTTTTGCCCTGAAGATATGCATGGATTCGAGGGCAATAAGGCTGCCCGGGACTATGAGACGTTCCCTCCCCTTTTCCATTCCCGGAAGTCTCAGTCTTGACCTGGATGACATCGAAAGGAGGGATGGGACGAGTGTTTTCATTACATTCATATTGAGAGAGGTTCCATTAATATCTTCCGGTACGTAACGCCTCATCCGCTTGTGAACAGAAGCGAGGGTAGTGTAAGTTCCCGCCGTCCCGACAATCCTAGATGTTCGTTTTACCCCCAGTGCTTCTCTTACCCTTTCTATCCTGTCTCTTAAGTAAAGCCGCAGATTATTGAGTTCCCACCCCCTTGGAGGGTCTTTCAAGGGGAAAAGGTCATCCAGGCGAATGACACCGAGCCTGGTTGCTATGATGCGGGTATTCCCTCTAACACTTCTAATGAATTCCGTGCTCCCCCCTCCGATATCTACGATGACCGAGTTTGTTAGAATCCCCTTCCCTATGGCAGAAGTAATCCCCCTTCGAGTGAGTTCTGCTTCCTCCCTCGTATCGATAATTGTTACCCTGAGCCCACTTTCCTCCTCGATACGTCCAACAAGTTCACCTGCGTTCCCCCCCTCCCTGAACGCCTGAGTACCCACAGCATGATACCTGGATACATTCTTTCTTCCCATCTCGCGGGAAAAGAGGGAAAACCCCTTGATGGTCGAAGAGGAACCATTCTCCCCCAGGAGACCGGTCTCGGACATTTTAGAACCAAGTCCCGTAATAATCCTCTTTCTTAAAAGGGTTGTGATTTTTCTCTCCCCAACTCTTACGATGAGGAGGCGAAGGGTATTAGTACCTGCGTCGATTGCGGCAATATTCACGGCCTGTCCCTTCCCAGGTAGATTATTGCGAGATCTCTGTATTTCATACAGATAGACCTTGTCTGCTCACTACCTTCTCCCCCCAGTTGTCGGACGACCTTACCTGGGATGCCCATCACCAGAGAGTCAGGAGGTATAATCGTCCCCGGAGTGACAAGTGCCCCCGCGGCAATTACAGAACCCTTCCCGATCAACGCCCCATCGAGGACCTTTGCGCCGATTCCAATTAGACACTCATCCTCGATGGTGCAACCATGGACAACCACGTTGTGACCAATGGTAACCCAATCCCCAACAACCAGCGGATAGCTCCCTCCCGTCACGTGAAGGGTGGAGTTGTCCTGTACGTTCGTCATCTTCCCTATTTGGATGAAGTGTACGTCCCCTCGAGCGACAGTCCCGAACCAGATGCTCGAATGGTCCCCTACCTGCACGTCTCCTACCACCGTCACAGTAGGAGCCAGGTATACATCCTCTCCCAATACGGGGGATTTCTCCTGAAATGAAATAATCATTGGAATCTTTATGCGGTTTCTCTTTTCCCTTCCAGATATTCACCGAGCATACATGCAGTGAAAAGAAACATAGACCAAAAAAAGTATGATGCAATTATAAAACATATTACCCGGAAAATTGAACCATAAATCAGGCTCAATTTGCTTACCTTCCATACGTAGAAAAGTTGAGTTTTTCCGATCCTTCGAGGATCCCCAATATCCTTTCGAAAAGGGTCCCCTTCATTTTTTCCTGTATCGAATGGAGATGGGTGAACCGTAAAAACCGAAATTATCCCTAATTTTTCTTATAACGAACCGTGTAAATGA
>CAYSOQ010000143.1:0-4398 GCA_964432685.1 uncultured bacterium | reverse complement strand
TTCGGCTGGTTGCGGTTCCGTAAACGATGTGCGGGATTTAAACAAACGGCTGGTCCGGTTCAGCACCGAAATGAACGGAAAAAATGAAGAGTTGAAATCTTTCCTGTTTAAGAACATGTACTGCCACTACAGGGTGATCAGAATGGAAGAGAAGGCAAGGCGAATCATTACGGATCTCTTCGAAGCATATTTATCAAGACCCGAGCAACTCCCTCCTGCATATTTCAATAAAATAGAAGATGAAAGCCTCATGAGGGCGGTATGTGACTATATCGCAGGTATGACCGATCGTTACGCCTTGCTCGAACATAAAAAACTTTTCGATCCTCATGAGAAGGTATGAATCTTTCGAGGTAGCAAATGGACACTTATGGTAAAAATTTTACCCGTGCAATACGGGAAAATTTCGATGCGAGTGCTGAACATTACGAGGAATTCGAAGAGGAGTACCACTTCTTCGAGAACCTCGCCATGAAGCAGTGTGAATTGATGGATATCAGCAGAGTGAGGAGGGTCCTCGACGTGGGGTGTGGGACAGGGATATCTACCGATTCAATATCTAAAAATTTCGGAGTGAACTGCTCATATTACGGGATCGATATTTCTGAAAATATGCTCAATATTGCGAAAAAAAGGTTTCTGAAAGAAGATAATTTCGTGTTTGTTCAGGGGGATGCAGAGAACTTGAAAGATTATTTCCTTGAAACATTCGATGCCATATTCTACACGGCCTCCTTATTCCTGATCCCGAATTTTAAAAAAAGCTTAAATGGAGCTTTTGATCTGATAAAGGAAGGGAAGAAGGTTTCCATAAGTTTTTATTCGGGAATTACCGACGTTAATGGGGTTGACCTCGTGAAAAAACTTTTCCCCGGTTATAAGTATGTGTATGGGGCTTATACTTTTGAAAAGCTGTTAGATTTCCTTTCGGAGAAGGGGGTAAAGCATTTTATTACAGATTATCATTTCCCTGTGGACCTAGAGTGTCTGATCAATTTTTTATCGATTCCCGCTCAAGCCATGGGCCTCTTTCCTCGACAACCACATCAGAAACAAAAATTTCTCATAAAGGAATTTGTTGAGGACCTTTTCGCCATGGAAGAGGAGGTCTACATGAAGTGGACATTCTTAATCGCCACAAAGTAGGGAGGCAGGATAACAGGGAACATGGGAGTTTCACTTAAGTTAACATAATATACATTATCAGACGTTTTATTGATTGTTCAGATAAGCCATTCAAAAAGACTTGGGTCATCTTTGGTTATCTCCATGGATAATGTGGAAAAATGGGGCCACCTCTCTTCATCTTCAGAAATTCTTTTAACATTCAAATTAAATTTTAATATATCTTTATTCTTCTTCTTTATAATCAGATTGTAAGGTAACGATATTTCAAGTATTACATCATAACTTATTTTTATTTTTTTCCAGTACTTTATCTCTTTCCCGATAAGGGAGATGGATTTATCATTCAAATCAATTTCCATATCCAGCATATGATCATTCATCGTAATTGATAAATATAGTGGAGAATTATCTGAAATGGGTTCATCAGTGAAATCTATTCTAATATATATGTTATTTCTGTCAAACCCTGTATAAATACCACGGATAACTGGATGGGCTTCCTTGTGCATTGAAGACTGGAAACTCCCCTGGGTATACCTTGCACTACCGATCCATTCAAAATAGTTAGTCTCGAGACCATCAATAACTGGAGTGATAAATGATGTGGGTTTAAGCTCTATTTGAACAGTTTTACGACCTTTTTTAAGCCGTTTTTCTTCAATAAGGGGCTTATTCAGAGAATCTGGTATCTCCAGGCCAAGGGCTCTGTATGCGGCTTTCAAGTTTTTTCTAAATAATAGGTCGAAAAGGTCGAGATCTGAAGTAAAGTGTTCTTCTCCGTACCACCAGTACCAGTCAGATCCCTCTACAATGTGGATGAACCTCAGGATATCCTCGAAAGTGGTATCAATTAAACTCTTCTTTTCCAGTATGTTTCGAAATTTAAGGACTTCTTCCCAGGCTCGGAAATCTTCTTTGTGGCTGAACCAGATTTTAAATGTCCCATCGGTCCAAGACCCTGGTTTTACTTGGCGTAGAACGGGAAAATTCTCCCCTTTATGCCGATGGAGGTATTCCTGGAAGGTAGAGACATTTAACTCATCACTTTTATTAAGTAGTGTAAACAATGAATTAAGAAAGAGATTCCCATAGTATTTGTAGTATTCCCACGGGTTTTCACCGTCAATTATAATAGACACAATGAATTTTTCCGGATCATATCCTTTTGAAATAAGTGTATCTCTTATCATTAACAATTTTTCAACAAAATGGCGAGCTCCATCATCAGGATCCCAGCCCTTATATGTGAAGCCTATAAGGTCGGATAGGTAGTGATCCCTGAAGAAAACTTTTAACTCAGTCCGGTCGATCTGGTAAGGCTGATAGAGGATTTCGGGTTCCAGAAGGACACCATCACTGTTTCGTAATAATTTTCTCCCTGTGGAACCATGAAGTACAATCTCGTCAGTAAAAGTATGTGTAATTCCATGTGATGACGTAAGCATGAGAGAATCCTGTGAAACTGAGCCTTCGGAGGGCCACATACCCTTCAATTCTTTCCCGAATAAAGTTTTCATGTAGGTGAGGGCATTCTTTATCTGCGAAGAGGCATCCTGAGGATAAGAGAAGCGAAAGTTAGGTGTATTTAAAGAAGGGTCTGCCTCCCCTGCAACGTTTGAATCGATGAGAAGAGGGAGAATAGGATGGTAGAAGGGGGAAAATGTAACATCGATTATCCCCCTGTCCTGAAGATCGCGGTACCTTCCCGTAATTGAGGAGATGATTTCCCTGTGAAATGCTAGTACCTGCGACTTTTCCTCACTCGTGAACCCCCTACCCTTCCTGGAAATCCTCGAAATATTTTCATTCCCCTCGTAGAGCCCGGGGTTAATCCACGCAAGGTTGAAAAGTACCTGGAGATCCTGGATCTCAGAAGCTCCGAAACGGGAGAGCACATCCTTGCTCCCTCTTCCTCCTTGATTGAAAAGTTTGTAGAGTTCTACGTATCTTGGGAAAAGGGCGATCATTGTGTCGGGATGAGCGTTGAAAAAATGACCAAGAATGAAGCGTTTCTCTTCTTCTGTCAACTGGAAGGGGTCTTTCTCGGACAGGACGAAGGCCCGGTCAACACTCTTACCCTCTGCAAGCAATTCAATCTGCTTCAGAAGTGATGGGACGAAATTTACTGTGTGGGTTATTCCGGGGAATGCCTCGAAAAGGTCTGCAAGGTATGCGTAGTCTTTGACTCCGTGGAGGCGTACCCAGGGAAGAAGCATGTTCCCGCTCTCAGGGTCAACGTAGTAGGGTTGATGAAAGTGCCATAAGAAGGATACATTCAGTTTCATCAGGAAATAGAGGAGAGCCGTATCTTTATGAAGCTAATGTCGGGGTAACCAGGAAGATCCTTGATAATGATTTTATAGGTTTCCCTCGCTTTTTTCCGGTTTCCCATGAGTTCATAACATCTAGCAGAACCGTAAAGGGCAGTTCCCTTTCTGTAGGGGTCATTTGCAGTGCTCGCCGCCTCGCCGTAATAGTGGATCGCCTTATCGAAATTTTTAAGGGCCTCGTAAGAATAGGCAAGTCCCATTGAACTCGAATACATAATCTCCGGGCCAAATAAATCGGTGCCTGTTAAGGAAAGATACTTCTCCACTGCATCGTTGTAGTAGGAGAGCCGCAGGTCTATTACTGCAATAAAGTAGTTTGAATAGGCTCGAACGAAATCCGTGGAGGCGGTTTTTGAAAGGTTGGATAGTTCATTTTTTATGAGGACCAGGTTTTTTTCACCTTCTATCTTTCCCTGTGGTGGAGGGATCATGTTGACGATGTTCCACAGGCTCCTGTGCTCCTTCGCTTCCACGCTATTGTTGTAAGACCTGATCATGTATCCCATGGCAACGATTAGAAATATTCCACAAAATAGGATGGCGACTTTTTTCTGGTTTTCAATGATATACCGGGAAACCTTCCCTAAAAAAGTTAGAACTTCATCTGGTTTTTTCAGGTCCCTTCGGGTTATCTTTTTTTTTGCCACCTCAACTCTCCCCTTTTACAAGTTTCTCTGAGTTTAAGAATATCTCGCTAATATCGCTCTCACCTAGCCCTGCTCCCGTGAGTATACTTCTGGCAGTTTCTTTATCGATAAAATCACGGGGAGAGTGGGCATCTGTATTGAATACCATCCCTGCCCCGGTTTTCTTCGCAATCCGGGCGACGTGTCCATTCGTGTAGGAATGGCCTCCCCTGGCGGTGATTTCCAGGAAGACCCCCTCCTTTGCTGCGAGTTCCCCCTCCTCAACGCTTACAAGCCCTGGATGGGCGAGAATA
>CAYSOQ010000142.1:0-4412 GCA_964432685.1 uncultured bacterium | reverse complement strand
TGGTACTCAACAGGGAATAATTATACTACCCCGAAGAGTGGAAAGGCGAGAAGAGTTGATATGTCGGATCAGTTAAACAAGACGCTCTTTAAATGGAAGAGGATACTTGCAGAAGAATCAGTGAAGACCGGTATTCGATCTGAACTTGTTTTTCCGAGTGAAGCAGGTACGCCGATAAATGCCGGGAATTTACGAAGACTATTTTCGAAGGTTTTAAAGAGGGCAGGAATGAGACATATTCGATTCCATGACCTCAGACACACGTACGCCTCTCTCCTCCTCAACCTGGGTGAGAGTCCTGCTTATGTGCAGGACCAGATGGGACATCATTCGATCCAGATCACCGTTGATACCTACGGTCATCTCATCCCGGGATCCAACCGCTCAGCCGTGAATAAACTCGATAATCTTGGAAATTCCGCACCCTATACGCACCCGGACAAAAAAGAAGGGTCAGGCGAATCGCCCAACCCCTTGAATTCAATGGTGGCCCCTCGCAGAATTGAACTGCGGACACGAGGATTTTCAGTCCTCTGCTCTACCAACTGAGCTAAAGGGCCATGTGCAGGGTATTTATTATATTTCTACCCAACTTCCTGTCAAGGGCAATTAAAAACAGTTCAGAGTTTCGAGTTCAGTGTTCAGAGTCATCCCGAAACGCGAGACGAGAAACCCGAAACAACCATCAATCAATTTTAGTTCCCGGTTTCCAGATCCCAGAATAAGCCAGTTCCGAGTTTCGTGCGGAGTATTTCTAAGTTAACGGAAGGGTTTGTAGCTCCAGAAACTTCCGTCATCCATTCTGCGAAAAATTTCCGAGTAGAGAGCATGGGCCTCTTTCCTGTGTGCCTCATCGATTTGGATGGATTTCTCTGCAAAGTCGTGGCACCAGCGGCACTCTTCACAATCAGTATCTCTGCAGCCTTTCTCGAGAAAACGCTCCATGAACCCATCCAACTTCCGGTTGTCCAGGTATAAGGGCGGATTTCCCTTCAATGGCCGTGTCATATACCGGAAATCGGCAAGGCGTTTGAGTAGGAGCATACTTACCGGATTTACAAGAAAGGGCCGGAATACGTAACGGAGGACCCATCGCAATCCTTTCCGATAGTATCGCCCATTCCCGTCAGTTTCCTTGAATCCAAATGGCTGAATGAGTTCAAGCAGGTTTCCGTCAAACCTCCCCTGCGTGTAGGCTGCAACTCGCTTTATCATTTGCTCTGTGGGAATTCCTCTCTCGGCGATCTTGAATCGATTAAATCCCATGGCCCTGTAAATGTGGAGATCTTCCGGTCGGATCCAATCAGAACGAATGTAGTTTACCGGATTCTCCATCTTGATGGCGGAGCAGGCAAGGAAGCACCAGTCGATGAAAAACCCTCGGTTTTCATGCCAGTTCTGTCCGGCATGGGAGAGGGTATTCATATGCATTGGAGAGAGGGCACATCCGGATAGGCAGTTATTATTAAGAAGAAGCACCAGGTCGCAGGAGACGTTTTTCCGTATCTCCTTCAGGGTTGAGATCTCCCTGTTCACAAGGAGGCTATCAAGGACGATCGAATCCGCCCCCAGTTCCTCCCACATCTGTGCTTTCCGTACATGATCGATTCCCGCGAAGACGGAAACGCGGACACTGAGCCCTGGATAGCAGGTCTTGATCAGTCTCAGCAGGTATGGAGAGGCGATGGTTACAGTGGCTACGCCTATTTCAGATATCCAATCGAGGAGTTTCCGAATTTCCCTCTGGCCGCGCCGGGTTATCTCCCGATTCCCCATACAGGAAGAATTGAGAAGGTAATTGAACCCCATTCCCTTCCTGCGGGCGAGGGATACATGATTGACGAGCTGTTTTGTTGATGTATGGGGGAGTTGATAGGGAGCCCGCCCTCCTCCCACCATATCTTCACTGAGTTTCCCGAAAATTTCGCATACGGGGAACCCTGAGAGACCCTCGATCAGGGAGTTTTCCATATTAGTTGCTACGCTGAACTCCACTTTTTTCTCCTTTTTCAGATGTTTGTTCCTCCTGAAATAACTGTCCCGGCATTACTTCCAGGTCGAAACCTACTGTTACGCGGATCTTGTCCTTTACCCTGATTAGTCCCAGAAAGGCAGTAGGTGCTTCCAGATTGAATTCCTTCAGGGAAACGATAAATTCGATCTCAAAGGAGATCTGCTCCCCGTATTCCCTCAACCGGCGAAAGGTTACCGGTACTTTTTTTTCCACATCTCTGATCCAGAGCGAAATATTTCGAATTGCCCCCCTCTTTTCCCCTTGACGGATCTCATACCTGATCCGGCGGGGAAAAAGACCGCTTACACTTCCCCTGATGTATGGGAAATGTTCACTATCAAACATCTTCCTCATCTCACGGTCCCTCCGTGGGTTCCCCGTGGAGATTGTTCCCACAGGTGTCAGAACTTCCAAACGGTTCACCTGTATTTTTCCCGCCCCATCTTTTACCAGGGGAATAGTGAAGGGATCGGTCGTGACTCTTCCTTCGAAATCGTGGAGTGTAGACTCGACGAAGATTCTTATGTAACCGGTTCCCTGGATGGTCAGGGCATAGGTCGGGAAAGGGGCGGTAATGATCAAGAAAACCGAGAGGAAAACTGCCTTCGAGTAGACCCGATTATTGCCCTGCATGAGGGATAGCCTTCATACTTATTGGTTGACCATGAAGAAACAAAAAATTCCTCTCATTGGGTTGAGGAAATGAACCCTTTAGATTTGCCCTTTTTCTTTATTGTACGCTATGGGGGGTTCCACAAATTGAAAATTCTGAAACGGTAACTCCTGATCAGGGGAAGATCTCTCCGGGTCTGAAAAAATTATAATGATCTGAATATATTGATAGGATTTTAAGAGGATATATGATACTTTCAGAAAAGTTGGGGGTCCTTTAGTTCACAATAATCGGGTGTTTGGTAGTCGGGGAGGGGTTATGGCCTTGATACCTGTTTTATGTCTATTGTGAGGCGATAGATGGAGATGATCATATTTTATGAAGTCTACGCATTATTCCTCCTCGTTGTGTTCACGTGTAATGCGAAGAAGAAAATCCGTCCTTGGAAAGGATGGTGCATCCTCTGTGGGGTACTCACTGCCATTTCCCCCTTCTTTTTTGGGCACCTGTTTTCTTTTATTCCTGTGGGACAGGCCGGTATGCTTCCCCAAAATGAGCTTTTCATGTTTTCTTACGTACCGTGGCCGTGGGTCATTGGGATGGGAATGCTGAAATTGAACCCGGTTTTCACCCCCCCCCATCCCAAACGGAAAGTCTAAAGTTTAAGAAATCCAGAAATCATAGTGTAAAGGTTTCATCAGAAGGGTTGATTTCCTTAAAGATATTTCTGCCTCAGGTGGAGGGAAAAAAGAGGGTTGGAAATTTTTCAATCCAATATTATTCTGTATGGAAGTCAAATATACATCAAACGAGAGAAAAAGGCCCATATAGACAGTGAAAATCATACTCGTAGAGGATAACCATGATCTGAGGGAATCTGTTGCGGGATTTCTGAGGATGATGGGTCATGAGGTTACAGATTCCCCTGACGGGGAGGGAGCTCTCGAGTCATTCATCAACGGTGGTGAACCTGTTGACATGGTTATCACAGATGTAAAACTCCCGGGGATGAACGGGGAGGAACTTGCGAGAAAGATAAGGGAGATACAAGAGGACGTGAAAATCCTCTTCATTTCTGGCTACACACAGGGGATCATTGACAGTGACGGCTTCCTTTCCAAGGGAGTAGAGTTCCTAAAAAAGCCTTTCTTCGCGAGGGATCTCAAGAAGAAAATTGAGGACATGTTTGGGTAATTTGTGTAGGACGAGTCACGACCCAGGTGGTGAGGAGTTGCGAATATTTCTGTAAAGATGAAGGATACAGACAGGCTGCAGAAGACCCTCGGGGCTCTTAGGTCCAGGATTATCCGTCTCGGAGAACACAGCATGGATGGGAAGAAAGTAAGGATGGCTCTCGAGGACAACCTGGAGCGGTTCAGGGCAATGCTCGATGCCTTCGACGGATACGTATATATATGTTCCCAAGATTACAGGGTCGAATACATGAACCGGAAGTTCATCGAAAGGACAGGGTATGATGGGACGGGGGAACCCTGTTACCAGGCACTTCACAACCTGGAAAGCCGATGTTCCTGGTGCGTGAACGACAAGGTTTTCTCAGGAGAGAAGGTTGTCTGGGAGACCCAGAGCCCAAAAGATGGTAGCTGGTTTTCCGTTGTTAACACTCCAATCTACAACTCTGACGGTTCGATCTCCAAGATGGCGGTAATACTCGATATTACGGAAAAGAAACTTTCAGGTGAGGTCTTGAAGAGCCGGAAAGAGGCGTTGCACCACGCAGTAAAGGAAGCGACCACTGAATCGCTCAGCGCTAACAGTTCCACA
>CAYSOQ010000141.1:0-4481 GCA_964432685.1 uncultured bacterium | reverse complement strand
CAGATCAGTGCAAAAAGAAAAAGGGAGAATGTTCCTGGCACTTAGATGAGTTTGCAGTAGGGGACACCTTCCTTCACCGTATCGACCCGAGGACGAAGATCGTCTGTACCTTCTTTTTCACCCTTTCCGTCGCGGTTATGGAGAAACCTCTGCCGCTCGTGGCGGCTCTGCTGGTCTCGATGGCCTTTCTCATTGCATCCCGTCCGAGGTGGAAGAAGGTGGCTTCCCGCTTTTTCGTAATCAACGGGTTTATCCTCTTCCTATGGATCATTCTTCCCCTTACCGTCCCGGGGAGGAGGGTCCTTTCCTTAGGTCCACTAACATTATCCAGGGAGGGGATAACCGCTTCTCTCGTCATCACCCTCCGGGCGAATGCTATCTACGGGATTATGCTCTCCTTTCTCGGTACTTCTTCAGTGGTCCATCTGGTCCACGGCCTTCACCACCTGAGGCTCCCCATGAGGATAGTCCAGCTTTTCTTCTTTACTTTCCGCTACCTGACTGTCCTTCATGGTGAGTATAAAAGGAACGTGAGAGTCCTGAAGGTGCGATGTTTCCGCCCTAAAATGGGGCTTCACACCTACAGGACCTATGCCTACATCATAGGAATGATGTTCCTTAAAAGCTATGAACGTTCTCAAAGGATCTACCAGGCAATGCTCTGCAGGGGATACACAGGCGAGTTCAGGACCCTCGATCATTTCTCATTCAAGCGGGAGGATGGCGTCTTCGCCCTGGGAAACATTATTTTGCTTTTGACACTCTACATGATAAAGGGGATGTTCCCGTGATACGCCTCGATGAAATTGTATTCGGGTTCAAGGAATCGGGCCTCCTCTACGATGGGCTTTCCCTTCACCTGGAGGAAGGACAGAAGCTCGGTATTTGCGGGCCTAACGGGTCCGGGAAGACAACCCTTCTACATATCATCATGGGCCTTAGAAAGCCGTGGGAAGGGTCAGTACATGTATTTAACAGGGAAAGGAAAAAAGAGGAGGACTTTTTCGAGGTCCGCAAGAGGGTAGGCTTCCTGTTCCAGGACCCTGAAGACCAGCTCTTCTGTCTAACCGTCAAGGAAGATGTGGCCTTTGGCCCTCTTAATCTCGGCTATTCCACGGAAGAAGTTGAGGAAATCGTGGATGAGACGCTGTGTATCCTCGAGCTTCAACACCTCAAAGGGAGGATTACCTACAAGTTGTCGGGAGGAGAGAAAAGGCTCGTCTCCCTTGCAACGGTTCTCTCAATGAAGCCCGAAGTGCTCCTCTTAGATGAGCCAACATCCGGCCTGGACGAGGATACGAGAGGGAAATTGATCCATCTACTTGGAAAATGTGTCTCAACCCTCCTCGTAGTATCACACGACAGGGATTTTCTTGCTTCAACGACTGACACGATTTGCAGGCTTGAGAGGGGAGGGTTGTCCGAGCGCCTCTCGCTCCCTGGCGCCTGAGAGATCCATGGACCAGATTACTAATGGGATCCCTCTTCCTGTACTATAATTACCCGGATAGGACGGTTGAATGGAAAAAGGTGTGAGAAAACAACTGGTCCCCCTCCTCTTCGCTGTATTTGTATCCATGCTGGGAGTGGGGATCATTTCTCCAATACTCCCGGTATACGCAGAGATGATGGGTGCTGGAGGCTTTGCCATTGGCATAATTTACGGCCTCTTCTCACTCTCCCGCTCTGTCGTTATGCCCGTGTACGGAAGGATCTCAGACCTCAAGGGCAGAAAGGTATTCATCATCGCAGGCCTTTCCGCTTACTGCCTCCTGTCGTTTGCATATGTGAAGGCGGATACCATAGTCCTTCTCGGTCTGGTACGCCTCCTCCATGGTTTTGCCTCTGCCGCGATAATTCCCATCGTCATGGCCTATGTGGGTGATATTAGCCCTGCGGGCCAGGAGGGGAAGATCATGGGCCTCTATACGACGGCACTCCTCCTCGGATTCGGATCGGGGCCTGTCATCGGGGGGTTTGTTAAAGATCTACTCGGGATAAACCAGGCCTTCTACATCATGGGAGGATTCGTCTTTGTTGGCCTCCTGATGGTCATCTTCATGGTAGAGGAGCCTGCCAGGAGGGGTGATGTCCCTGAAAAGTATCCCTTCCGGGAAATTCTCACAAACAGGAAACTCAAGGCATTATTTGTTTTCAGGCTCTCCAACGCTGTGGGTAGGAGCGCCATCTTCGCATTCCTTCCAATTTTTGGGCATAGCCTCTTTCACCTGTCGGGGACGAGTATCGGTTTTCTTCTCTCATTTGTGGTTATCATAGCCTCCATCTTTCAGACACCCTTCGGGATTCTCGCTGACAGAACCTCCAGGGCCGGCCTGGTGATCACCGGGGGTATCCTGAATGCATGCTGCCTCCTCGCCATCGGGTTCTGCCAATCCTTCCTGTCCCTGGCTATCATTATCGGTCTCATCGGCCTATCCGGGGCGATTGCCCTGCCGGCCCTGACAGCACTGGCTGTCGACGAGGGGAGGGAAGTGGGGATGGGCTCCGTAATGGGAGTGTTCAACTTCGCCATGAGCCTTGGCCAATCTTTCGGCCCCTTCGTGGCTGGATACATGATGGATATCAGCAGCATCAAGGGCCCCTTCTATTTTGCGGGTACGGTGGCTTTCCTGGGGACCCTCTTCTTCTCTTACCACACGATATTTTTAAAAAAGGAGGTTGCAAATAATGGAATCTAACGGAAGAGAGATCCTCAGCTATGCAGTATCCATTGCCAGGGGCGCGGGGAATATTCTCAAATCACATTATGGTGAGGAGCAGTCAATTCATTTCAAGGGAGAGATCGATCTCGTAACCGACGTGGACAGGGAGTCTGAGTTGTACATCCTGGAATCGATCCGGGAAAAATACCCTGCTCATTCCATTCTCACGGAGGAGTCTCCCCCCGTGGAGGGAGAGGGGGAGTTCAGGTGGATCGTGGATCCTCTCGATGGGACAACGAACTATGCCCACGGATACCCTTTTTTCAGCGTTTCCATTGGACTGGAATATAAGGAGAAAGTAGTCGCAGGGGTGGTTTATGATCCTCTCCGGGAGGAACTCTTTTCGGCTATTTCGGGTGAGGGTGCGAACATGAATGGGAATCCGATACGTGTATCATCGATTAAACAGTTGAGGCGCTCTCTCCTCGCCACAGGATTTCCCTATGATATCAATGAGTCCGAGCGGAACAATATTGACTACTTCGAGGCCTACGCCAGAAAGGCCCAGGCGCTCCGAAGGGACGGCTCGGCTGCGCTGGACCTCTGCTACCTCGCCTGCGGAAGGTTTGACGGTTTCTGGGAACTCAAGCTGAAACCGTGGGATACTGCGGCTGGTTTTCTCATTGTCACGGAAGCGGGAGGAAAAATCACCGGTCTTGGCGGCGAACCCTTTTCTGTCTATGACGGGGATGTCCTCGGGTCAAACGGCGTGGTCCACGAACAAATGTTGGAAGTGGCTCAGAGCCTGAGCCGGAGGTAGTCTTCTCCCAGCAATGCATCGAACCCGGAGGCTACGCGGAAATTCTCGAGGGGGTCACTATCTTCTGAGGAGGGATAGAGGTGGGTGAGGACTACTTTTTTTACCCCCGCCTCCAGGGCGATTTTACCGGCAGTTCGAGGGGTGAGGTGTCCTTTTACCTGTTCCTCCTGTTCATCGGGAAAGGAGCACTCGATCAAGAGGATGTCCGACCCCGTCGCGAGAGAGATGAGGTTTTCACTGTAGCCCGTGTCGCCCGAATAGGTTACGGACCCGCCAGGTGTGTTTATGCGTACAGAAAGGGCGTTTCCAGTCCCGTGGTCTGCAGGGGTAGCACATATTTCGACCTCCTCATAAACCCACGGAAAGGCATCAGCTCCCTCTACCAGGCGGAGCTCGTAGTCGATGGGTCTCACCGAACTGTAAAGGGTCTCTAGGTTTCTCACGAAGTCTGAGAGGCCACACGGGCCGAGGATGGTGAGAGGTTTCTTCCTTTCCAAGCCGGGGGAGTAATTGTTGGCAAAAAGAAGCAGGGGAAGTTCCGAAGTGTGGTCCACGTGGAAGTGGGTGAGGAAGACCAGGTCAATTTCCAGGTGGGGAATCCCCGATCTGACAAGCTTCTCGAGGCACCCGCCTCCCATGTCGAGGAGGGCAACTTTCCCCCCGAATGTGAGTGCATAGGATGAAGGCCCCCTTATTCCCGTTGGGACACACGTTCCCGTCCCCAAAAGGATGAGCTCCAGGGAATCTTTTTTCTCCCGCTTCCGGGGGCTTATCATTCTTCACCCCCCCACTAAAGGATTATAAAAATGGCGGAGAGAGAGGGATTCGAACCCTCGAGACGTATTAGCGCCTACACGATTTCCAGTCGTGCTCCTTAAGCCTGGCTCGGACATCTCTCCGCATGGGCGTAAGGACCCGGAAGTCCGGGCCGTGTATATATAAATGGCGGAGAGAGAGGGATTCGAACCCTCGGAACGGTTTAACCCGTTCAACCGCTT
>CAYSOQ010000140.1:0-4495 GCA_964432685.1 uncultured bacterium | reverse complement strand
GAAACCGGTCCCTTCAAATAAAAGGCTGCCAAGAACCATACCGAAATCTGCGTCAGTCCCTGCACAGAAGAAAGAACAGGCAAAACCGGCGGCTTCCAGGTCAGAATCTCACCAGGTGAAGACACAGGAAGTGCTCTCCTCGGGGAAACGCCCCCTGGCGGGAGGCAGGGCGGTGATAAACCGGATGGAGGGAAAGATCGAAGGCCAGATGCGGGGAAGGGAAGTTGCCGAGAAGTTAAAAGGCCACAACCCTTTCAAAGACATGGAAAAAGCGGGAGTCGGGCTCCCGACGGGGGGGAAGGCAAAAGATATTCTCAGCCGGAAGCCCGGCACTGGCCGTGCAGTATCCTTGCCCTCCAACAGCAAGGACCTTTCTATGTTGAAGACACCGGGACGGTTCGGATCCAACCCCATGGGTCCCCTCGGTAGCAGCAGCTCCGCTAGTTCAGGTGATGCCCACACCCCGGAGGGCGCGAGTGAGGGGTTTAGGACAGCCGTGAGGAAACAGAAAGGTTGGACCGGAGGGTCGGGGAACCTCTACGATAAGCAAGGAGTGTCCCATTCTTTTTACAACCCGCAGCTGGGAGCGGGAGGCGATGGGAAAGATGAGAAGAAACCAGAACCAAAAACCGATACAAAAACCGATAAAAAGAAGAAAGTCGATACAAAAACTGCTTGCGGAGGGGCTGATTGTACAACAATGGCCCCTGGATCAGGTGGAACCAATGCTGACGGATCGACCTGGCACATACGCGAGAAAGACAGCGGGGGAACAACCAAAACATTCAGGACAACCCTGGGAAAAATTTGGTCTAAAGTTCCTGGGACTACAACTGATAGACCTGATACAACTCCAAATGCTACCATCGGTGTTAGAGGAATATGCCCCCCCGAATCGATGACATGCGGCATTACGGGTAAGACCTGGGGCCAGCTGAGCAGAAAGGAGAAGGAGGCCTTCTGCAAGGAGACGAACGATTATCTCGGCCGGTTCAAAAGTTCCGGCTCTGAAGGGGAAAGCAAAAGCCCCTGCGACGCGAGCAGTTTGAAAGAACCTAACTGGCTGAAGATGTGGGCGAAGAGGCTCAACCCCTTAATCCTCATCGACGACTCCGGGGAGGAAGTGGGCTTTTCCTTCGGGGGAGTTCCCCCGGTCCACAGCAATGCCGTGGAGACCCTCCCCGATCCGGGAAGGGAAGGGACATCAGGCAGCCCGATAAATCCAAAGCCCGGCACAAGCGGTGGTTCCGGGAACCCGGATTATTAACATTTCCTTTCCGGGCTTTGGGGTCAGGTCTACACTCTTGACAGGACCTCGAGGGCAATCACTGCTTTCTGACATAATCGTGCAAATTAGTCGATAAGGTCAGAAGATATGCCCTGACCACGGCGTTCACTAAATAACAATTGAATATTATGATTATATGAATTATCATGATTGATATATTTGCCGTAGACTTTAAAGGGAGGAAACGGATTGAAAAAAAATGTTTCTGCCATGGAGATTCGAAGAAGGTTCGGGGAGTATATAGACGAGGTACGCCTGAAAAATAACACGATCATTATCGAGCGGGGGAAAAGGAAAGTCGCAGCTATCGTACCGCTGGAGATGCTCGAATTGCTGGAAAGGGAAAGGGAAAAGGACGTTCAACTCGTTCAGGGAGTTCGCGAAAGAAATGCCCGTTTCAGGCAAAACGAGATTGAAAATGACATTGATGAGGTTATCAAAAAGGTCAGAGAGTAGATTTGGACAGACTCGTCCTGGACACGAACGTCATCGTCAGCGGGATCATCTCACCAAAGGGGGCTCCATCTAAAATACTCGACCTTTTCTTTCAGGGAAAGGTTAACCTCTTTTTCAACATGGATATGCTCACTGAAATCGAACGGGTTCTATCCTACCCCAAAATCGGGAAAAAATATTGTATCAGCGAAGAGGAAATATCGGGGATCCTGGGAATCCTCGTGAGATACGGCATGTTGGTTATCGAAAGGGGACGTGAAGAGATCATCGAGGAGAACCATAGCGACGACATGTTTCTCTCCTGCGCAAGGCACTGCGAGGCAGACTATATCATCTCGGGAGACAGGCATCTCCTGAGGCTCAAGAGCTACCTGGGCATCCCCATCGTCACTCCGGCTACCTATATAAATAAATTGAGGGGTTAGTTCTTACTCTCCGCCTTTCTCGATCCTTCCTGATACCTTTTTCCATGAATCGGTGATAAGGAAGCTCTCGTCCATATCCTCCACCATTTCTGCAAATTTCTTCATGGGCACGGCAAAAGACAGCACGTTTTCCCCCACATAGGGCCTCGCGGAGACGTCGAACATTCCAAGGACCGCACGCTGTTCATCTTTTTCCCGCTCCAAAAGGGGATAGCTGATGATGCTGCCGCAGCCGGAGCAGAAGGGGGTGATCACAGCAAGGGGGTCAAGGCTCCTGAAATTTGCCAGGGTGAAAAGGCCGGATATCAGGTCGGCGTGCCCATAAAAGACGACTACCTGCGGTTCATCGCCCTCCTCCAGGCTGTCTAACCGTTTGAAGACGATATATTTCCCTTCAGCAGGTGGGATAGGCATATCCTTCACATACTCATCTACAAGCTCGGGGCTCTTCTTGTAACGTTCTCCTTTAACCCTCCCCGGGATACCGCATGAGAGAAAATATTTGAAATCCTGACTGATTTGCGAAGGATAGCCCGAATACCTCACGCCCCCCGAGCAGCCGATCGTCTCTCCAGTAAAAGCCAGTGTCTTCCCTCTCATCACAGCGCTTAGCTGGCCGATCATGCAGACCCAGCCCTTTACAGGCCGAAGATATTCCGAGTATTTTTCCTCGTTGGAGTAGAAAAAGACGAAGGGGAGAGGGGAACCCTTGAAATATTTCTCCCACTTTTCCTGGAAATTATTCATTAGCGCTCCATCCACATGGTTTTCCGTTAAGTATAAGAATATCCTCCCCACTATTCAAGGTGCGGTGAACATGAGCCTTTCCCCGTTCTTACCGTGAAGTGGCTTCGTGTAAGAATTATGACTCCAAATCGACGTCTAGATATGCGCCGTAACTGATAAATCCCGTGACAAAGAGATTATGAAACCCTTGGCTTTGCTAATAACAACGCTCTTTCTCTCCTACATCAATGGTGCGAATGACAATTTCAAAGGTGTGGCGACCCTCTGGGGAAGCGGCACGACAACATATAAGGGCGCCCTTTTTCTTGCGACGGTTACAACACTTCTAGGTTCTCTGGGAGCACTTTTCATCTCCACGGGCCTCATATCCGTTTTCAGCGGGAAGGGCCTCGTCCCTGACGCCATCGTTAACGACCCGAACTTCCTGATATCCGTAGCAGCAGGAGCAGGGATAACCGTTTGGATCGCAACGTTAATCGGGTTCCCCATCTCCACTACCCACAGCCTGACGGGCGCACTGCTGGGGGCCGGCTTCTCCGCGGTCGGGTACCATATAAACCTCCATCACCTGGGACACAGCTTCCTGCTTCCCCTTTTAATAAGCCCGATTTTATCCATCATGCTTACATTTGTCCTCTATCCAGGGTTTAAATTCGCACGCGAAAAATGGGGAATGGAGCGAAAAATCTGCTTCTGCACGGGAGACGCCGGTGAGCCTCATCCAGGCTCCCAGGAAGGTGCCGCCCTGCTTAAGATATCCAGCCCCACCCTCACGATAGGAAGTGAGTTTGAGTGCGAAGAGGCCCACGAACACAGGATATTGAGCGTTGACGCGCAGAAATTACTCACCCGTTCTCATTACTTGAGCGCGGGCCTGGTGAGCTTCTCCCGGGGGCTGAACGACACCCCCAAGATCGTGGCGCTGATCCTGGGGCTGAATCTTTTGACTCCAGGTTGGGGGATAATTCTGGTTGCCCTCATCATGGCTTTAGGGGCCATTTTAAGCGCGAAAAAGGTGGCTGGGGTGATGAGCAGGGGTATTACAACCATGGATCACACCCAGGGATTCAGTGCCAATATCGTTACAGCCCTCCTCGTGGTCTTTGCGTCGAGGTATGGAGTACCTGTTTCCACGACCCATGTCTCCTGCGGAGCCCTTTTCGGCATAGGCCTGGCTAACAGAGAGGGAAAAATGAGAGTTATGGGTGAAATAGTTCTGGCCTGGCTCGTTACTCTGCCAGTAGCGGCACTTGCCGCAAGCGCATGTTTCCTTATAATCGCTTCAGGCTAACAGCAGGCGCCCCCCTTGCCTTCGGAGGAGAGTTCCTTTGTAGGTGCGGGAGCACATTCAAAAGGCCCAAAGTGAGTCCGCCTGTCCCCTGTTATCTTGAAATGGGATGTGTACCTGTCAGTCAGTAACATTGAGGCTGTGTTACCGCACACCAGCATCGCCTTTCCCGTTGTGAACTGATGATGGTCATCCAGGGGAAAAGAGTGGGGATATTCTGGAATCGTACCCAGGTAGGTAGCCGTCTGGCCGTAGTCCTCGCAGATATCTTCCAGGTCGTTGAGCTTGAAT
>CAYSOQ010000139.1:0-4508 GCA_964432685.1 uncultured bacterium | reverse complement strand
ACTTAAGCGTTCCCATTTCCTCAGATTATTCGTTATTCCCTATCCTGTAGTTTGTGTCACTGAATCTGGCTTCGTTCTTGTGAGAAAAACATGAGGATATGGGAACTGACCCCACTGGTCTAAATGGGGTCGTAGTGGACGGTGTTGATCTCCCGCAATCCCTTTAAGCCCTGCGTAACCTTATTAACTCCCTGCAGCCCATCCAGGGCCGCTTTGCCCACGTCATATCAGTGGACGTAAAACGTTGCACTTCGCTCCAGAAGCTCTTTGCCTGGCTGGATATCTCCGGAGCGGGCGACACTGTAGCCTCCAATTGTAAGGAGCAAAGAGAGCATAAGAACCTCTCTATAATCTATTTTCTTCCATGCTTAAATGTTAACAGACCCGGAGAAACGGTCCCTCACCGTTGTGTCAACTTTTGATAAGAGAATTATCACAGGGAATCGATCCAAGGGCCAGCACAATCCCACTACTTCAAAAAACATTCCGGTTATAACGGCATTTCAGAAATGGTGAATCCTTCTGCCGAAACTGTGTGTCTAATGTCCATAAATATCAAATACAAAAGGAGGCTAAAATGGCAAAGATGCTCTTTCATGTTCTTGTAGGCTCTGAAAACCCAACCCGTGCGTGCTTTCCCTTCCTACAGGCCGTCGCTTCAAAGGAGCACGGCGATGACGTCGAGATCGCACTCGGTGGAGACGCAGTGGTCCTAATCCGTGACGCCATTATAGAATCGGTCGTTCCCGTGGCATGGCCTCCGCTGAAGGAGACTTTTGAAAAGGTAGTGGAGCACAAGATCCCCATCCACATCTGAGGGGGATGCTCGAGGGCCCGTGGGGTCTCCAAAGAGGATCTGCCCGGAAAGAACGCACGCTTTATCAACTTCCAGGACACTGCAGAGCTATACTCGGAGATGGACAAGGTGTTCATCTACTGAGTTTTACCGGACAGTTCAACCACAATCGTGTTCCAATCGGGGTTAGGCCCTTCCTTCTGACACAATCTTCCAGTTTACTTGTGAAGGTCAGGAGGCAGTGCCTGACCCCATATTTTTTTTGAAGATACATAAATGTGCATAAAAAATACATAAAATGGGAAACGTAGGCATACCGTTAGAACATCATATAAGAAACTGACAAATCGCTGCTTCCAGCCTCTATTTTACTGTCTACGTGGCTGCAGGTGAGCAAAGTCGGTTAGGAGTCCAATCAGGGAGGAGCAATATGAAACTGCTTATTTTCGGGTCAACAGGAAGCATAGGTCGCCATCTTGTGGAGCAGGCTCTTGAACAGGGGCACACAGTTTCCGCCTTTACGCGCGACCCTTCAAAACTGGACACTGAGCACGAAAATTTGTATTCATTGCAGGGCGATGCGATGGACTATCCATCAGTCGAGAATGCGGTGCAAGGTCAGGATGGGGTGCTCTGTTCGATCGGGGCAGGCAGAAATGGCACGGTTCGCACGGAGGGGACGAGAAACATCGTCCGCGCCATGGAGAAGGCGGGGGTCAGACGTTTTATTTGCCAATCGACCCTCGGGGTTGGAGACAGCTGGGAAAATCTAAACTTCCTGTGGAAATACATCATGTTCGGGGGCCTCTTGCGCCACGCGTACGCAGATCATGTGAGCCAGGAGGACCACGTCAGGCAGAGCGATCTGGACTGGACGATCGTCCGTCCGGGAGCCTTCACAGACGGGAGTCGCACCGGTAGTTACCGACACGGTTTTCCCGGTACCGACAGGACGACGAAGCTCAAAATCTCACGCGCCGACGTTGCCGATTTCATGCTGAAGCAGCTGACGGATGATACGTACCTCCACATGATGCCAGGCCTGTCGTATTAAACCTGAGCGCCCTTCCGGGGAGGAAGTTCCCCTGTGAAAGACGAACGTCCCCATCCGGTATAACGGCTGAAAAACTTAGTATATAAAAATACCCGGACCAAAAGGAGATACCATGAAAAAACTCAGGCAAATTGGTTCAATAGCTTTCGTCTTCGGGCTTTTTACCGCACTATTCCTGGGAATCCCGTGGTCTGTCATTGTTTCCCATGATCCCGTCGTACCCTGGTGGCTGAGGCTGGCGGTTTTCTGCCTCCTGGGGGGAATTCTTCTGGTGCTGGCCACCCTGGCCCTCGAACAGAAGGCACACGTGGCGACAGCTCAAGAGCCGCTGCCCCCCGGCACAGATCGTCCTGTTCTGCTGCTCAACTCCGATGCCGTGCCCGGCCGGGAAATCGAAGAGATTCTCGGTATGGTCCAGGGACACACGGTCTTTGCCATATGGCTCGGCAAAGACCTCTCCGCCATCGTCAGGCTGATTCTCGGCGGTGAATTGATCGAATACACGGAGATGATGGGGACCGCCCGGAAAGCCGCGACCGGTAGGATGACGGCACAGGCAGCTTCGATGGGCGCAGATGCAATCATCAACGTTCGCTATATGACTACGAGTGTTGTGGGTACTGCATCTGAATTGTTGGCCTACGGAACCGCCGTCAGGCTCAGCTAACGAGAATGGAGGCCTGTCTCCCAAATTTGGTAGGATGATAGGATGGGGTCAGGGCCTGATCCCCTTGTTGACCAAATTTCTGTAAAATAGAGTTAATTATTTACCTGCATTAATTATTCTGGTAAAATAAATAATATTCTGTAATCTGTATCCAGGTTTTTTTCACTCCCCGCTTACCGCGGTTCATTCCAGATCAAGAATTTAACCCTTTACAGGTGAGAGTTATTCCTCTCATGCGATTGTAGACCCGGTCAGGAAGAACTTTCTTTCCTTGCCGGGACGGGTAGTTCTCTCTTTTGATTCCGGGGGTCAGGTATGATGCCCTATATTACACCCTTCAACGCAAAAGGATCGGGTCAGGAGTCATCCCAGTTTCTGAAATTACTGTGTCCCCCCTATTTAGACCGATCCCCTCCGGACTACCCCATATCTTTGCAAGTTCCACAAGTTCCCGGGCCCATGGTGATGACCATATTGACCAAGAGAAATAGGAGGAAGTCATGCCACAGATCAAGAACATAGATTTATCAGTCGACCATTCCAAAGCGGATGAAGAGTCGGCAAAGATCCAATTTGATGTCCTTTTCTGGGAAAGCGAACTACAATCAAAGATCCCCTTTACCTGCGATGTGTACCTCTACGAGAAGGGAAAAAGAAGAAGAACATATTACAGGAAACTGGATAATCCCCGCTTTGTGGCCCATGTTGCGCCCTTCCCCGGTCACTTCAATGAAACAACCGATTTTGTGAGTAAAATTGTTCACGGGGAGGAGATTGCCCCTACGAAAGAAATTCGAAAAATGAAGTTCGAAGGGAAATGGAAAGTTCCAAAGGAGAAAAGGGGGCAATACCAGGCGCTTATCAGTTTGTGTCCAAAGTTGGGGTCAGCAGCTGCATGGTGTAAAGAGAAAGAGATGTAATCCCGAACGCAACTACTGATATTTTTTACGTCGTCGCAGCCGTTGAAAGTTTGGTCGGATTCCGCAGAATCTAACTTACCCCATCCGGACCGACCCTTGAGGCACACGGGTGACATTACATCATTGGGATAAAGGGAAGTATGCATGCAATTAAGAAATAAAACCCGATAATCAGGCAAAGGATCAAATATATGGAATGATACGTGCCTGTGACAATCTTACTCTGGCATGTTCTTTCAGCTATTATCCCTACGATGAGGAAACATGAGAATAGAATAATCCTCATTATTCTATGATCCGCGAATGATATAGCATATGCTGTGGGGGTGGGCAATGCAATGTTGTCCCCTCCCCACAGATATCTGAGTGAAGAGATCTGGATATCGCCATTTAAATTCTTCTCTAATATCATGGGAAATATGATGAATACAAAGAAGGATGCGGTAAGAGCCAGGAAAAGCTGAAGTCGAGATATATATTTTTCTGTTTTCATATCAAATTTACATTTACACGAAAGCATTCGAGTCTTCACCCATCTTCTCACAAATTCATGAGGAAATGGGAACTGACCCCAATCTTACCAATCTTAAATATTTAATCAGTCTAATTAGATTATTCTGCATCTAATTTAAAAAGAGGATGAATTTCTTGACTTCTCTTTTTTCTTCGTGGGAAGGTTAGAATAGAACCATTAAATGTGAGGAGGTGGATATGAGCCAAACACATGACGCCATTCCAGGGTCTCCTAGAGAGATTTGCCCGCTCCTGATCGGGGATACGGTTCCCGCCGTAACGGTTGCATCGGTAGATGGGGCCCCTGTGGGGCTTACCGAGGTAATTTCTGGAAAACCTACTGTGCTGATCTTTTACCGGGGAGGGTGGTGACCATACTGCGACACGCAGTTGGGCGAACTGCACACACTTGAAGGCGACCTGATCGGTATGGGCTACCAGATCGTGGCGGTCAGCCCCGACAGGCCGGAGAAGCTTCGCGAGACGCTGCGTTCGAAGGGCTTGAACTAAACCAGTTTGTGCGACAGTGAGTGTGAGGCGGTCAGTGTGTGCTTCCAC
>CAYSOQ010000138.1:0-4512 GCA_964432685.1 uncultured bacterium | reverse complement strand
TGTCAATACTGCGTTTAAATCCTCCCCTGGCCCCCCCCCCCCGGGGAGGAGATGAGTGCCTTGAATACCCCCCCCATACCCCTGGAACGGGTAAAACCTCCAGGTCCAGCATGTTCACCTCATCCTGGCTGGAAGGACGGGCAGAAGGCCGGTCGTAGACAGGTGCTTCATCAACAAGAAGGTCAACGGGGAGGTCCGCAACAGTTTCCCCCTCCCGACTGATTCTCACCCTTCCGCTGTCTGTAACCCTCCCAACGACAACCGCATCGAGTTCCCACTTCTTGAATATTTCGATCACTTCATCTTCCCTACCCGCCCTGGCGACGAGGAGCATCCTTTCCTGGGATTCGGAGAGCATTATCTCGTAGGGAGTCATACCCTCTTCCCGCATAGGGACCCGGTCAAGGTCCATTACGATGCCACTCCCCGCTCTTCCCGCCATTTCAAAAGATGAGCTCGTGAGCCCCGCCGCACCCATATCCTGGATCCCAACGATACAGTCGGTTTTCATGATTTCAAGGCACGCCTCCAGGAGTAGTTTTTCCATGAAGGGGTCTCCCACCTGGACCGTGGGACGCTTCTCCTCAGATTCACTGTCGAACTCCTCTGAAGCCATTGTGGCGCCATGGATACCGTCTCTGCCCGTTTTCGCACCAACGTAAATCACCGGATTACCAGGGCCTTCCGCGTATCCTTTGAAAATTCTGTCTTTCCTGGCCACTCCCACAGTAAAGGCATTAACAAGGATATTCCCGTCGTAGCAATCCTCGAAATATACGTCGCCCCCCACGGTGGGTATCCCTATGCAGTTTCCGTACCCCGCGATTCCAGAAACGACCCCGTTCACAAGGTACCTAGTCCGTGGGTTATCCTTTTTGCCGAAGCGCAGGGAATCGAGCAGAGCGATAGGACGGGCACCCATGGTAAACACATCCCTCAGAATTCCACCAACCCCCGTGGCTGCACCCTGATAGGGCTCTATGTATGATGGATGGTTGTGAGACTCCATCTTGAAGACAGCTGCGAGGCCGTAGCCTATGTCAATGACCCCCGCATTCTCCCCGGGCCCCTGTATCACATAGGGGCCTTTTGTGGGGAACTTCGCAAGGTGGCGCCTGGAGGACTTATAGCTGCAGTGTTCGCTCCACATGACGGAGAAGATCCCAAGTTCCGTGAAGTTTGGCTCACGTCCAAGAGCCTTCAGGATCCTCTCATACTCTTCAACAGTAAGGTTGTGGTCCCTCACCACCCCGGGTGTGACCTTTGGTTCATCCATCCCTCACCTTCCCAGGTAGTTCGCAACGGATTCGAAAATTTTCCTGCCATCGGTGGACCCGAGTTCGGCCTCGGAGGAGCGCTCCGGGTGGGGCATCATGCCTAACACGTTACCTTCCCTGTTACAGACTCCCGCGATATTACCAGTAGATCCGTTTGGGTTCGACCCGGTTGTGACCATGCCTTCCCCATCGCAATAGCGGAATACTATCTGTTCCCGGTCCTCGAGCTCCTTCAGCAGGTCAGGAGAAGCCAGGTAGTTTCCCTGATAGTGGGCTATTGGGATCTTGAGTATCTCCCCCCTGGACAGTTCTGCAGTGAAGGGTGTCTTAAGTCCCTCCGTTCTAAGGGAGACGAAGTCGCACACGAATTGCAGCAAAGTATTGGCAGTCATGGCTCCAGGCAGGAACCCTCCCTCGAGGAGTATCTGAAATCCGTTGCAGATACCGATGACTGGCCGTCCTGTTTTGATGTATTCACCCAGAGCTCCCATCACCGGTGAGAGCTTCGCCATAGCTCCCGTCCGAAGATAGTCACCGTAGGTAAACCCGCCTGGAACAACAACGAAATCGAACCCTTCCAGGGAGTGCTCCCGGTGCCATACGAACCTCACATCGAGTCCCATGACATGCTTGAGTACGTGATAACAGTCGTGATCGCAGTTGGATCCCGGGAAAACAAGGACGGCACACGAACGTCTCATCCCACCTAACCTTCCACGATTTCGTACCGGTAATCTTCTATCACAGGATTCGCCAGGAGCCTTCGGCACATTTCCCCTATTACCCTGTCTGCATCTTCCCGGGGCAGGTCATGGAACTCCATTTCCATGAACTTCCCTATGCGGACATCTTTAAGGGAGCCGTAACCCAGGTCCTTGAGTGACCGTGTTACTGCTCTCCCCTGCGGCTCTAGAACCCCCTTTCTCATGGTCACATACACGTGTACCTTCACCTTCGCCCCTTTCGTGGCCTGCCTCCGGTACTCCTCTCGAAGATAGCGTCCACATTCCTGAAGTAGTAATTTATATTGAATACCTCTTCAAGTTCCTTCATTGTGAGTAACTTTCCAATCTCTTTTGCCTTTCCCACAATGGACTTAAAGTCCCTCCCCTTCCTCCATGCTTCCATTGCCCTTTTTTGGACCATTCCGTATGCTTCCTCCCTCCCGACCCCCTTTGACGCCAGGGCAAGCATCAAGCGCTGTGAAAAGAAAAGGTTGTGGCTTTTATTAATGTTATTCTTTATGTTTTCTTCTTTAAGTACCATTGAATCAAGAATAATAATAAATCTATTCAGCATGAAATCGAGAAGGATTGTGCCGTCGGGCCCTATAACCCTTTCTGTTGATGAATGGGATATATCCCTTTCATGCCAGAGGGCAACATTCTCCATGGAGGTAAGGGCGTACCCCCTGAGGAGCCTGGCAAGGCCAGAAATATTCTCGGAGAGAATTGGGTTTTTCTTGTGGGGCATCGCAGAGGACCCTTTCTGGCCGAGGGAAAAGAACTCCTCTACCTCAGCCACTTCCGTACGCTGCAGGTGGCGTATCTCCACAGCAAAACGCTCCAGGGATGATCCGATAAGGGCGAGAGTTGAGAAAAAGCGTGCATGCCGGTCACGGGGCACGACCTGGGTGGACACTGGCTCTCCCTTCAGGCCGAGTTTTTTCATCACATATGCTTCCACTTCGGGCTCCACGTTCGCGAAGGTCCCAAGGGCTCCGCTCAATTTCCCGTACCTGATCTCCTCCCTTGCATCCCTCATCCGCTTCAGGTTCCGTTTCATCTCCTCGTACCAGGACAGGAACTTCAGGCCGAAAGTTATAGGTTCCCCATGGATCCCGTGGGTTCTTCCCATTGCCGGGAGGTGCAGGTAAGCGGCCGCGAGACCCTCCAGTTTGGTCACAACCTCCTTTATATCCCGAAGTATAATGGTTGACGCCTCCTTCAACTGGCAGGCAAAGGCTGTATCAAGTATGTCTGACGAGGTCAGCCCCATGTGTAGATAGGCGGAATCTTCCCCTATATACTCCTCCACCGACGAGAGAAAGGCGATCACGTCGTGCTTTACCAATTTGTCGATCTCGTGGATCCTTGCCACATCGAAGGAAGACATCTTCCTTATTCTCTCGACTGCATCCCCGGGAACCCTGCCCATACTCCCCATGGCCTCTACTGCGAGAATTTCAATTTTCAACCACAAGCGGAACCTGTTTTCATCTTCCCATATGGAGGCCATCTTTTTTCTCGAGTAACGCTCGATCACATCCTCCCCCTTACGTTCCAGTGCTCCCGAACCCTCCCGAACCCCTTTTAGTTGAGTCGAGATCCGTTACGGGATTCACTGAAACCTCCTGAACTTTCGCAAACACTATCTGGGCAACCCTGTCTCCACGTTTGACAGTATACTTCTCCTTCCCAAGGTTGATGAGGATTACCTTGATCTCACCCCTGTAATCCGAATCAATCGTCCCGGGAGTATTTACGATGGTAAGCCCATAATCCGCGGCCAGTCCGCTCCGCGGCCTTACCTGCCCTTCCGTTCCCCTGGGAATTGAAAGAGCGATCCCAGTCGGGACAATTGCCCGCTCCAACGGGTGAATTACCACTTCAACGTGAACTGCGGCCCTCAGGTCCCAACCAGAAGATCCCTCTGTACGGCGCTCCGGGAGAAATTCGCTCTCTCCCATTCCCACGACTTTTACCAGGACGTCCAGACAATCCTCCATTTGTTTCTACTGGAATTTCACCTCTTTTTCCTCTACCTTCCCGATGGCAGTAACAACTGCGTCTTCCGTCACAAGAATCCTTTCCGCCAGTCCCAACACATCTTCGAGAGTCACCTCATCGATCTTCTCCGCCACCTCGCTTGGAAAAATATACTTTCTGAAGTACATTTCATTCGATGCGAGCCGAGTTAGGCGGAAATCGGTAGATTCTAAACTGATGAGCATGTTTCCCTTGATCTGCTCCTTCCCATTCCTCAGCTCATCTGAAGTAACAGGTTTCTCCCTGAGATCACGGAATATACCACTCACAACGGATAGAAGCTCGGGTATGCACTCCTTCGTAGTCCCTGCATACACTTTAAGCATTCCCGTATCCCTGTATGAGGCAAGTGTGGAGTAAACCGAGTAGACCAGCCCCCGCTTTTCCCTCACCTCCTGAAAGAGCCTGCTCGACATTCCGCCGCCGAGTATTGAGTTGAGGATAAAAGAAGCATACCTCGCATTATC
>CAYSOQ010000137.1:0-4527 GCA_964432685.1 uncultured bacterium | reverse complement strand
CGATACAATAGGAGGACAGTCATCCTCCTCACAAGAGGGGGAAGCGTAGGAGGACAGATGAGTTTACGTCTCTTTCTGGTCTTGATTATTGTCATGGCAATAGGGTTTTCTCACGTGTCGATCTTGAACTCCGGGGTCGTGAAGTTCTACCTCACCCCTTCGAAATTTGTCGAGATGGCCCTCTCGGAACTCACACTCATTACCTTCGCCCTGGGGGCTGCCATAGTCCTTGTGGGGACCTTTTTCAAAGATGCAGCCTCTTCAGCCCGTCAGTGGAAAACGAAACGCATCCAGACCAAAAAGGAAAATGCCTACGATAAACTAAAGAAAGCGCGTGATCTCTTCTACCAGAACAAGGCTTCAGCCGCCCTTGAAGTGGTTGAAAGCGTTCTTCCAGTTATCCCGGAAAACAGGGAAGCCCTTCACCTCAAGGCAAAGATACAGCGGGAAATGGGGGACAGAGATGGGTTGCTGGAAACCCTCGCCAACTGGAAGGAACATTTTCCCGCCGACGTGGAACTCAGGCTCCTCCTATCGAAAGAGCATGATAAAGATGGAAAAATTCCCAAAGCCATAGAGGAACTAACCTCCCTGAAAAAGCAGGATGAATATCTTCCCGTTGTAGAGCGTTTGATCGAACTTCATATTGCAAACAACGATTTTTCCCAGGCCTATGAACTTCAGAAAGGCCTGACAAAGAAGAAAGGTAAGAGGAGTCAGGTCGGAAAGGACAGGCTCAACAGTCTGAGATACAGACTCGCAAAGTCCGCTTTCGATACGGGTAACTTCGACAATGGAGAGAAAATTCTGAAGGAACTGGCTAAGGAAGAGCACCTCTTCACACCAACCTATATATACCTCCATGAAATCTCCTTGCAGAAGGGAGACATCCAGGGGGCGATGCAGTGGCTCATCACCGGGTACCGGAGGACAGGAAACGCCATCCAGCTCATAAAGCTCGAGGATATAGCTATCGAACACGAATCTCCTGGAGAACTCCTGGAAATATACTCCCACCTTAAAGATGAATTCTCCGAGGATTTCACCCTTATAATATTCTACGGGAAATTTCTCCTTCGCCTCGAGATGGTTGACGAAGCGATGGAACAGTTCTTGAAAGCTGAAAATCTTGATGCCGACAACGCCGCCGTTCACATATTCCTCGCAGAAGCCTACCGGAGACGAGAACGGTTCCAGGAAGCCATCGACGAATACTCGAAGGCCTTCGCATACAAGCGCAGGTATCTCGTCCCCTTCGTCTGTTCGGGTTGCGGAGAAAAAGTCATTCGCTGGAAAGACTACTGTGAGAAATGCAGGGAATGGGACACCTTCCATATCAATTACGGAGATACTAGGGAACTCAAGAGAATTCGGGAAGAGGCTTTGCAGAAAGTTCCCGTGCCTGATTAACTCACATCCATCCACTCGATGTATCATCTGCAGTAATACGATAAAAGAGATCTTTAGAGGTGAACAGCTGGTGTGTCAGGGTTGCGTTGATTCTCCTCCCCTCTTCAAATCGCTTTGTTCGATCACCCCCTACACCCCCCGGGTCGCTGAAATCATTCAAAAACTAAAATACAGGGGATGCTCAAGAATTACCAGGTGCCTGGGGGCCCAACTGGCAATCCATGTTGTCTCCACATCTCCCTACCTCCTGGTTAAGAATCCAGTAATCGTTCCCGTACCCCAGACTTTCAAAAAGACATTCAAGCGTGGTTACAACCAGGCGGCACTTCTGGGAAAGATATTTTCAAGGCTAACATGTACCCCTTTCCTTCCCACGGGGCTCAAGAGGGTCCACGAAGTTTCTTCAATGTCAGGAAAACCGGCTAAGCAGCGGAAAAGAATTATTGAGGGCGCCTTTACAATTAATACATTGAAAGGGAGCAGGTGGAACAATATAATTCTTCTTGACGATGTAGCCACTACCCTGTCCACTCTCAATGAGTGCACTGCGTCAATTCAAGGTTACCTCGAAGAGCCCAGAGAAATATGGGCAGTCACCATCGCAAGGAGCATCTGATGAATGAAAATTTCACCATTTCCCTGGTACAGATGAAGATCATCCCCGGGAAGGTTGAAAAAAACGTGGAAAATGCCCTCTCCCTCCTCGAGGAAGCGAAAAGCAAGGGATCTCATTTGGCCCTCCTACCCGAAATGTTTTCTTCGGGATTCTACTATAAAGACCTTCCGGGGGTAGCGAGGGAAACTCCAGCCGTAATTACCCTGTTCAAGAAGTTTTGCAAACGAGAGAAGATCGCCATCTACTTCTCCGTGCCCGAACTCGACCAGGGCAGAGTCTTCAACACTGCCTACATAATCGGAGAAACTGGAAGAGTAAGGGGAAAATACAGGAAGGTTCACCTATTTGGCCTCTTCAGGGAAGACAGATATTTCGCTGGAGGAGAGAAGTTGTCCACTGCCAGAGTGGGAACATTCCAGATTTCCCCTCTTATCTGTTACGATCTCAGATTCCCGGAGGTTTCCAGGGCAGGGGCGGTATCCGGGAGCCATCTCATTACTTACTGTGCCCAGTGGCCCGTGGCAAGAGTCCACCACTGGAAAAGTCTCCTCGTTGCCCGTGCAATTGAAAACCAGCTCTTTGTAGCAGCAGTCAACGGGACAGGTACCTCGGGAAAGATACATCTGGCAGGAAATTCCATGGTTGTCTCCCCCACTGGAGAGGTAATATTGAATGGAAGGAAAAAGGAAGGATGCTATACTGCGAGGCTCGATAAAAATCTGATTTCCGACTTCAGGGGTAAGATGAATTGTTTGAAGGACAGAAAACCGGAAGCTTACTGAAACCGGACGATAAAATCGTTTCCCTCCCTGAGGCGGAAAACCTCGCGGGAGAATTGAGAGATCAAGGCAAGAAGCTGGTGTTCACAAACGGCTGTTTTGACCTGATCCATTGGGGCCACGCCTGGTATCTCTTCGAGGCGAGGTGCCTGGGGGATTTTCTCGTTATCGGCCTGAATAGTGATGACTCCGTTAATAGGCTCAAGGGAGAGGGGAGACCCATCCTTTCCCAGGAGGAGAGGGCCCGCCTTCTTGCCTCTTTATACTTTGTTGATTTGGTCATCATATTCGAAGAGGATACTCCCTACAATTTAATCAGTACCATTCAACCTCACGTCCTGGTAAAAGGGGGAGACTGGAGATTAGATGAGATCGTTGGTGGAGAATTGGTTTCAGCAAAGGGAGGCAAGGTACTCACCCTTCCCTTCGTCGAAGGCCTCTCCACCTCAAATATCATAAAAAAAATTCGTCAAAGCAAGTCTAGCCCTTAAGCACCGGGAAACTGTATTTCTCAATGTCTCGAACAGATGTTTTTCACCGCAGCGACCGCTCTCAAGGCATCCTCTTCTGTATTTTCCACACTGAAGCTCAACCTCACAGCCCCTTCCGGGAATGTTCCCAGCACTCTATGAGCGAGAGGAGCACAATGGAGGCCTCCCCTACCGAGAATACCCTCCTCTTCATCCAGGGCAAGTGAAAACTCCCCGGGGTCCAGCCCCTCTATGTTCATGAGAAGAAGTCCTACCTTGTCATCCAGGCTCTCTGGACCGTAGAGCCTCACCCTCTCGAGGCCGGTCAACCCTTCCGTGAGAATTCCAAGAAGTTTACGTTCATGTGAGAGAATCTCCTTGACCCCCACATGCAGCACGTATTCCACACCTCTTCTCAGCCCTGCGAATCCAGGAGAATTCAGGGTTCCCGCCTCGAGCATATCGGGGAGGAATTCGGGCTGCCTGTCTTTCTCTGATCTCGACCCTGTCCCTCCCTCGATGAGGGGGATCACTGACGTTCTCTCTCCCACGTAAAGAAAACCCGTTCCCTGAGGGCCAAAGAGAGCTTTGTGCCCGGAAGATGCAAGGAGGTCGATATTCATTGATTCCACATCGATACCCAGGACACCGGCCGTCTGGGACGCATCCAGGAGAAAAAGGAGCCCTCTCTCCCTGCAGAGGTTGCCTACTGCCATCACGTCGTTGATGGTTCCAGTCACATTGGAGGCATGGACCATGGCTACCATTTTCGTATTACTCTTGATTGACCGCTCTATGTCCGCGGGGTCGATACGCCCCGTAATATCCGCCTCAACAAGAGTTACATCTACCCCCCTGTCGCCTAAGACCTGGAGGGGCCTCAGAACGGAATTGTGCTCCATCACAGTTGATATGACATGGTCTTCCTTGGCGAGAGATCCCTTCAGGGCCATGTTTAATGCCCATGTGGCATTTCCAGTGAGAATGACCCTTTTGCTCTCCCGGGATTGAATGAGGCGGGAGATGGCTTCCCGTGCCTCAAAAATGTCCCTCATGGACTCGAAAGAGAGAAAATGGCCCGACCTCCCAGGGTTCCCGGCCCGGGACAGGGCCTCCATCACCGCCTGGGCGACAACACCTGGCTTGGGTAGTGACGTCGCCGCATTATCGAGATATACGATCTCCCTCCCATTCACCTCAATCATCTTATTTCCCTGTACGATGTGTGTTTACCAGGCGTGGTTCCTTACCT
>CAYSOQ010000136.1:0-4536 GCA_964432685.1 uncultured bacterium | reverse complement strand
GTTTGTGTTTGATTGTAGAAGGTTTTTTTTTCCATTTAAATTTCCCCCCCAAATTTTTTTTTTTTTGTTTTTTGCTTCTTTTGATTATTCAATACTATCTACGCGCTTGTCGCTGTACATTCTCTCTTGTCTCTCGATGTGTGTCTGTGTGTATAACCAGACGTTCTTTCTCAAGGGAGTCAATGATGACCCCGCCACACTAGCCCGGTTGTTAAGGGATCTAGTGGGCGCTGGTGTACTTCCCTATTATTTTTTCCAGTTCAGGCCCGTTTCCCGGGCTGTTCACTTCCAGGTTCCTCTGGTCCGGGGATACCAAATCATGGAGGAAGTGAAGAGGCGGGTCAGCGGACCAGCGAAAATGTTCCGTTATGTCATGTCCCACTGGAGTGGAAAAATCGAAGTGATCGGCTTAGACGAAGAAAAGATTTACATGAAATACCACCAGGCAAAATTACCGGAAAACAGGGGCAAATTCTTTTCCCTTGACAGGTGTGATTCTGCCTGCTGGATAGACGAACTGGTTCCTCTGGAAAAGTCTTGCGAGGAGGAAGCCCGAATCTTTTCAGGGCACATGCCTTTACCCTCCTTTCTGTAAAACCGCCTTCCTTAATTATTTGTGACATTGTAAGATATATCCATATCCAAATACTTCTTCATATGGATTCATGAGCCTTAAAACTTGAAATGTTCTGTGAGAAGGAGAGGTTACCTATGGCTCTTATAAGGTTGGACCTTCCTGAAAGTCTATCCTCCAGAAGGATAATTCTCGTTTCGAACAGGCCTCCTTATACGACGAAACAACGGAAGGGAAAGAGAGAACTCAAGCGTGGAACAGGAGGGCTCGTTACTGCCCTGGATCCGGTGATGAAGAAAACCGGGGGGATCTGGTTCGCTCTGGTTCGAGGGGACCAGGAAGGGTTTATTCCTTCCTTGCGAATACCAGATGAGGCGGGTGAGGGACCCGGGTATCAGATACATAACCTGAAGGTAAGCGCAGCCATGGAAAAAGGATTTTATCAGGGCTTCTCCAACCGTACGCTATGGCCCCTCTTCCACTGTTTTCTAGGAAAGGCATCCTTTGAGGAGGAAACATGGAGGACCTACCTGCACGTCAACTGGTCGGTTTACAAGAGTATTATCCGTCAAATCAGGGAGAATGACCTTGTCTGGATCCACGATTACCATTTTATTCCTCTTCCCAAGCTCTTGAGGCGGAGCACGAAAAAATTCGGTATCGGATATTTTCTCCATATCCCCTTTCCCCCACTTGATATTTTCCGGGCAATGCCGTGGGCGGAGGAAGTGCTCGAGGGAATACTGGGGTCAGATCTCGTGGGATTACACACTGAAGGGTATGTCCATAATTTTCTCGATGCAGTCGAGTATCTCTTGAAAGCGGAAGTAGACAGAGATAGAGGATTGGTCAGCTATGGCGGGAGAGAAGTGCAGTGCGGAGCATTTCCCATTAGTATAGATTACGCGAGGTTTAAAGAAGTCGCACTTGACGGCAAGACGGAGCACCGAGTGAATGGGATCCGGAAGGCCTTCAGGGTGAAATATCTGGGGATCGGCGTGGATAGGCTCGACTATACCAAGGGGCTGGCTGAAAGGCTCCTCGCAGTGGAGAAATTCCTCGAGCGCTACAGGAATATGCGGAAGAACTTCGTGTTCATCCAGCTCACTGTTCCTTCCAGAGAAAAAGTCACAGAATACGAGGAGATGAGGCGTACCATCGAGGAGATGGTTGGGAGGATCAACGGGAAGTTTGCAGAAGGAGGATGGGTCCCCATCCATTATTACTACAGAAGCCTCAGTTTCGAGAATCTTGTTGCATACTACCGGAGCTGTGATGTGGGTGTGGTGACTCCCCTCAAGGATGGGATGAACCTCGTGGCCAAGGAGTATGCTGTATCAAATGTTGGGACTGCAGGATCACTTATCCTTAGCGAGCTTGCAGGGGCTGCAGATGAACTCAAAGAGGCCCACCTAGTGAACCCTTACCATATAGAGGGGATGGCGGATGCCCTCTACATGGCCCTCACTCTCCCGGAAGATATCAGGCGGGAGCGGATGTCCCAGCTGAACCGGCGGGTACAGAAAGGGGATATCTACTCATGGCTCCGTTCTTTCCTCACCGGATGGGACAGGGCGCAGGTATGAAAGAGGAAGGAAGGGTTTTCAGGCTACTATCCACTTCCATATCACCGGGGGAACTGCCTGCACTTTTCTTTGATTTTGACGGCACTCTCTCTGAGATCGCCAGAACTCCTGATGAGGCGGTTCTCTACCCGGGGGTGAGGGAAATCCTCGAGGGGCTTTCAAAAAGGGAGGACATGGTGGGGGGTGTAATATCAGGGAGGTCCCTTTCGGATATCAAAGATAGGGTTGACGTGCCGGGCCTCGTTTACTCAGGGAATCACGGCATGGAGGTTGAGGTTGCCGGAAAGATATTCACATTAATTGGAGGTGATGTGAAGGGAGAGGTCGCCTCATTTTCCAATTTAGTAAGGGGGAAGGTGGGGGGCATCAGCGGGGTTTTCATAGAAGACAAGACGTTATCGCTGAGTATCCACGTTCGCTCTGTGGAAGTGGAATCGATCCCCATGGTGAAGAGCCGGATCCTGGAGGCCCTGGTAGGGTTTGAGAATCTTGTGTTAAGGGAGGGGAAGAAGGTATTTGAAGTTCTTCCCAAAGATTCGACTACTAAGGGCGATGCCCTCGAAGCCATACTCAGAAAAATTGCATCTGATAGAAATATAAAGTTATATCCAGTTTATTTCGGTGATGATATGACCGATAAACATGTATATGATTTTCTCAGGAAACATGGGAAAGGTATCACTGTCTTCGTACAGGGCAGGGACCCCGTATATCTGGATGCGGATCTTGTACTTGGCGGGCCGGGAGAAGTATTGAAAGAGATAACCTTTCTTGTACATGGGACATATTAGGAGGAGTCACTTTGAGGGAAAAAGGCTTATCTGATGAACCCTTCCTCTTCAACGAATTCCTGATTATCAGGAAACCCACAGGGCAGCAGGCCCAGAGTCTTAGAGAATTGCTTAATACCCTCAGGGCTGCGGATGAGGAGGTTGTGTACCACCACATGTACAGGGGATACCTCCGTTACGATCCAAACCTGTGGGACTATCCCAACGACTTTGCACGTTGGGCGAAGAATGGTCTCGAGTCCCAGGTACTTGCGGAACGACTTGCCAACATCAATCCATTCGAGTACAGAAGGGTTGAGGATGTGAGGGAGAGGGTAGTTCAGGAAGTTGAGGAGTACCTCTGGGACTACCAGTATATTCCTCCTGTGAGACCGGGGTTCGAATTTCACTTCGAACGGTCGACGGGTATTATCCTTCCCACGACAATATCTGCCAGGACCCTCCCTCAATTTTGTGATGCACTTTCCAGAAGCGGCGTGAGTATCATTTACTACCACTTCTTCGAATCGAGGATGCGCCTGATGGAACAGAGAGACGATTTTTCCACATGGATCGAATTGAATTTCGGCTTCCCTGATCTTGTGTCGGCCATAAGGAGTATAGATTTTTACCTCTATTCCCTTGAAGAACTGAGAAACAAGCTTTCCAGGTTGATGCGGCATTACATCAGGTATGGAAAAGTGAGGAATCGACATTGAGACTCGAAGAACACGTGAGTATTGTAGGGAAAAAGTATGTAAACCAGCTTGAGAGGCTTGCAGAGCCCCTCAAGGGTTTGAGAGTACTCAACATAAATTCTACCAAGTCCGGTGGGGGGGTTGCGGAAATCCTCCATAGAACGATTCCCCTGATGAGGGATCTAGGGATCGATGTGCGGTGGGAGGTAATCCAAGGGCAGGGCTCCTTCTTCAAGACCACAAAAGGGATGCATAACTCCCTTCAGGGGGAAAGGGTAGTATTTACAAAGGAGGAACTTGACTATTATCTGGAAGTAAACATGGAGAACGGGAAGAGAATCAACTTCGATGTAGATATCGTGGTCATCCACGATCCTCAACCTGCGCCTCTCATAGCATTCAGGGGAGTTGGCCAGCACTGGGTCTGGAGGTGCCACATCGACGTTTCCCACCCCTTAAGGGAAACATGGAATTTCCTGAAGAAGTATGTGAAAGGCTATGATTGCAGTATTTTCTCCATGGCGAAATTTTCTCAGAACCTCCCTCACCCCCAGTATCTTATCTCACCGGCAATCGACCCGCTGAGCGAGAAGAACAGGGATATGACAGACGGAGAGGCAAGGAAGATCGTTGGCGGTATGCATGTGAAGGCTGATAAGCCCCTCATTGTGCAAATCTCCAGGTTTGACCGGTTCAAAGATCCCGTAGGTGTGATCAAGGCCTTCAAGATCGTTAGAAAGTACAATGTTTGCAGGCTCGTCCTTGCAGGCGGCGGGGCCTCGGATGACCCGGAAGGGGAGGAGGTTTATCGGCAGGGGCTCGCCGCGGGTGGAGGGGGTCCCGAGTTCATTTTTTTGTTTCCTCCCCCTCTGTGCCACCCCTTGATAAATCTCACTTCCCAAGGGCGC
>CAYSOQ010000135.1:0-4539 GCA_964432685.1 uncultured bacterium | reverse complement strand
CTGACGAAACATATCAGGGCCATACTTATCTACAAACATATTTATGATCGGGTCGGGGTTCTCTGTCTGGCCTAAAACAGCCATAGCCAGCATAGACATCTCTTGCTCACTGGGCATCGCCTGCTGGGTAAACTCAGTGGGAACACGGGCTATTCCGCCATCAGGCACAGTCCCCTCCATCATAGAGGTGCGGATAGGTATGTCGCCGACTGTCGGTGCAGTGGCGATCTCTGGCCATCTCTTCCGCATACCAGCACACGGTAGGTCTCGAGAAAATCGACCTCACGAGTGCCACTACGATTATCGGCCTACTTCTTGGTGCCATGATGCCCTTTATGATCGCTGCTCTTACCATGGAGGCAGTAGGCAGGGCCGCTGGCAAGATGGTGGTGGAGATCAGGAGGCAGTTCAGGGATATTGTGGGACTCCTCGAGGGAAATGCCGAGCCTGAAATCGACAAGTGCGTCGAGATCGTAACAAACAGTGCCCTCAAGGAGATGATCGCCCCCGGTATTATCGCACTCTCTGCTCCCCTCATCGTGGGGTTCGGTGTTGGCCCCGAGGCCCTTGGAGGGTTCCTCGCAGGTGCCACCGTAACGGGAGTTCTCCTGGGTATAATGATGTCTAACGGGGGAGGTGCCTGGGATAATGCGAAAAAACATATCGAGGAGGGCCATCATGGTGGGAAGGGTTCTGAGGCCCACAAGGCAGCCATAGTGGGAGACACTGTGGGAGACCCCTTCAAAGATACATCTGGGCCCTCTATGAATATCCTCATCAAGCTGATGGCAGTTGTATCTCTCGTGTTTGCTCCTCTAATCGGGAAGTTCTAGGAGGAAAATCAGGCTAATAAGGAATGCCCCTCGAATAGAGGGGCATCTTGTTCCATTAAGAACCTGCGAAGACCCGGCCTGCCCTGGCAACCTCGCACCGCAAAGTGGCATTACTTATGCGGCCGTTAGGATTTATGCCCCGTCGCCCCAAGAGAGGTGACATCTTGCCCGCCTTCGCAGGTTTTCCCTTTTACTGATAAAATTCTATTTCTTTGGTAGGGAAGTGTCAAAGGGAGTTTTCTCGATTTCTTTTCTGATGGGCAGGGGGAGTGGATTTCACCTCCTCCTTCCGGCCAAAGTCGCCCTTGATAAACCGATATAATAGTGGTATAAGGGGTCTCTCCCCGGAAAGAAGGGGGGATCACCCTGAGCTGAAGGCAGAAAGGAAGTGAACCGTCACCAAGTGAGGTTGTATGGATAGAGGTGGAAAAAGATCAGCCACCTTACATGGCAGGGGAGGTAAGCGGTAAGGCAGTAAACCAGCCAATTGGCCGCTGGGTCACCTTCCCGGAAATTCTTATTGGGAGGTGATACCCATGTGCGATGCACTCGGCAGGCATGTACTTCTCGAACTATCCGGTTGTCCCTTTACCCTTCTCAATGATATCGGGTTCATCAGACGAAGTTTCTTTGAGGCGGCCAGGAGGGCCGAAGTCACGGTATTATCAGAGAATTTCAACATATTCAACCCTCAAGGAGTTTCCGGGGTGCTCGTCATCGCGGAATCCCATATGTCCGTACACACCTGGCCGGAGTATGGCTATGCAGCCATCGATGTATTCACCTGTGGAGACAATGCTCTCCCGGACCGTGCGGTGGAATTCCTCACGGGGGTGTTCAGGCCGTCTGAATCCAGAAGTTATGTTATCAGAAGGGGAATGATGGAGGAGGGACTTCCCTCCGCTAGGTGCGAGATTGAGGAAAGGAGGTTGGAATTTGCCGGGTCATCCCTATAGTTTCTGGATCACTGACCATGATTCCCCCTTCGAATCCCATAATATTGCCGTACGGGAGTTTCTTCATTCTGAGAAGTCGGATTTCCAGGCCATCGACATCGTGATGACAGGAGGGTTCGGGAAGGCTCTTCTTTTGGATGGCCGGTTACAATCGGCCGAGCGGGACGAGTATATTTACCATGAATCACTTGTCCACCCTGCTATGGTGGCGGGGAGGGAATCCCCCGTAAGCGTTCTCGTCATCGGAGGAGGTGAGGGGGCCACCCTCAGGGAGGTACTCAGGTATCCCTCGGTAAAAAGGGTGGTTATGGTTGATATTGATTCCCGGGTCGTAGAGTGTTGCCGGGAATACCTTCAGGAATTCCACCGGGGCGCCTTTGACGACCCAAGAGTGGAGGTAATCATAGATGACGGAAGGGAACTGGTAAGTACAACTGACGAACGGTTCGACGTGGTAATCATCGATATATCCGAACCAAATGTTGGGGGGCCTGCCTACCTCCTGTATACGGAGGAGTTCTACCATCTTGCGAAAAATATATTGAACGAAGGAGGGAGGATTGTGACCCAGGCGGGGACCTCTTCCATTGTTGCGGGTGATCTTTTTTCCATGATCAGCCGCACCATTGCACGCGCTTTCGGCACATCCCACTCCTACTGCAGCTTTGTCCCCTCTTTCGCATGTTCGTGGGGGTTTGTCCTGGCAGGCATTGAGATGGACAGGGTGAGGGGAGAGATGGTGGATGAGAAACTTCGGAAGTGGGGTGTAGGGGATCTCCTGTATTACGACGGAATCACCCACTTTTCCCTCTTTTCTCTGCCAAGGGATTTAAGGGCTATGATCTCCCTCGAAGAGAGGTCCTTCACAGACGCAAATCCTCCACAGCTAACAATCTGATCTCAGGAAATCTGTCATGGTGAATATAACAAGGATCTATATTGTGAGGAATGGCGGCTCCCGTGTGGAAAGGGCGGGCCAGTTCGTTGGACAGCTCGATCTACCACTCTCGAAGGAGGGTGAAGAAAGGATCCGGGCGCTCCTCCCCATGTTCGAGGCCGAAGAGATAGAAAAAATCTACACGTCTCCCCTTTTGAGGGCACAAATGTCGGCTCGAATATTTTCTGAGCAGATGGGGAAGACCCCCATCGTGAAGGAAAACCTCATGGAAATATCCCTTGGGGAGTTTGAGGGAAAGACCTTTGAGGAAATAGGGGAAGCATACCCCGAGCTTGCGAAGGAGATGAGCGGAGACCCTGTGAAGTTTTCCTACCCCGGGGGAGAATCTTTCATCGAAGTGGGGGAGAGGAGCTTCAGTGCATTCTGGGAAATTGCCGCCCGCTCAGAAGGAAAAAGTGTTCTTGTCGTCACTCACGGAGGTGTGAACAGGACTCTCCTCGCATCACTTTTATCCATGCCGCCCGAGGGGATCTTCAAACTGGAACAGGACCCGGGAGGAGTATCCCTCATCGAGGTGCTCAACAGGTTTCCAAGAGTCAGGTTCATGAACATATCAGCGAGGTGATAAATGGTGAGAAAAGGGTCAAGGGGTCCATCCGACCTTCGTAAAATCAGTGTGAAGAAAAATATACAGAAATTTGCGGAAGGTTCTGTCCTCATAGGCTTTGGGGATACCAAGGTTATATGCTCGGCTTCGGTGGAGAACAGGGTCCCCCCCTTCCTCCGGGGCACAGGGAGAGGCTGGGTTACTGCGGAGTACTCCCTCCTTCCCAGGTCGACGGATACCAGGACAGGGCGGGATTCTCGTAACGGAAGGGTTCCAGGGAGGAGCCAGGAGATTCAGAGGCTCATCGGGCGCTCCCTGAGGGCGGTTGTTGACCTGTCCGCCCTCGGTGAGAGACAGGTAGTTATCGACTGTGACGTTCTGCAGGCGGATGGTGGAACCCGGACAGCTGCAATTACGGGAGGTTTCATGGCCCTTTCCCTGGCGGTGAAAAGCCTTATGAAAACCGGGGGAATAGAGAAGAATCCCCTGAACGATTACGTAGCGGCGGTGAGTGTGGGCATCGTGGGAGGAATGGTGCTCCTCGATCTTGACTTCCCGGAAGATGTGGAGGCGGAGGTTGATTTCAACATGGTAATGACCGGGAGGGGAAAGTTCGTGGAGATTCAAGGTACGGCTGAAAAGAGCCCCTTCACAGGGAGAGACCTCTCTAAGATGCTTGCCCTCGGAAGGAAGGGGATCCGGCAACTCGTTCAGGTACAAAAGAACAATCTCTGAAAATTCAGGTAGCACCACACAGGTTGGTTCTTGTCGACCCAAGTATCCGGGAGGAGTTTTTTTTAATGTCGGAAATTGTAATTGCATCTGCAAACCCCGGGAAGGTGAGGGAATTCATGGAAATCCTTTCCCCCTGGGGAATAGTTGTTCTCTCACTTGAAGATTTTCCCCTCATCGCCCCCCCCGAAGAGGATGGGTCCACCTTCCTGGAGAATGCGGCAATCAAGGCGGTCCATTATTCAAAGATAACGAAAGCTGCGTGCATCGCTGACGATTCGGGTCTCGTAGTTGACGCCATTCATGGGTCTCCAGGCATATGTTCGTCCAGGTACGCTGGGGAGGGGGCGACTGACGGGGAAAATATCGACAGGCTCCTGGTAGAACTCGCCGGGCATACGAGGCCCTGGTCTGCTCGCTTCGTCTGTTCTGCTGTCTTTTCCACCGGGGGGGAGGTATTGGCGGACTCTCTTGGGACTCTAGACAGAGAGCTCATTTCCGATGAGCTGGCAG